>JBKJZF010000163.1:0-10316 GCA_046715315.1 Solirubrobacterales bacterium
GCTTCGACGTGGTCCACCTCCACTACCCCTTCATCTTCGGCTCCGACCTGACCCTGCTGGGACGGCTGCGCCGGTCGCGGCGCAGCCAAGCGCTGCTCGTCCACGACAAGAACCGCCTCGTCGGCGACGGCGCCCGCGGGGCGATGTTCGAGGCCTACGAGCACACAGTCGCGCCGGCCCTGATCCGGGCCGCCGACCGCGTCTGCGTGCTCTCGCCCGACCACGCGGCCTCGGTCAGCTACCTGAGGAGGGCGGCCGAGCGCGACCCGGCGCAGCTGATCGAGATGCCGAACGGCGTCGACGCCGAGACCTTCTCGCCGGGCCCCGACGAGGGGCTGCGGGCCTCGCTTCAGCTCCCTGAGAACGCGGTCGTCGCCGCCTTCGTCGCCACGCTCGATCGCGCCCACCACTTCAAGCGCCTCGACGTCGCGATCGAGGGACTGGCTCGCGCAGGCGGCGACGGGCATCTGCTGGTCGCGGGCGGCGGCGAGCTGCTGGAGGACTTCCGCGAGACCGCCGTGAGCGCTGAGGTCGCCGACAGGGTGCACTTCCTCGGCGCGCTCCCACATTCGGAGCTGCCGTGCGTGCTCCGCGCCGCCGACCTCTTCCTGCTGACGACCGAGCCGCCCGAGTCCTTCGGCATCGTCCTGATCGAGGCGATGGCCTGCGGCCTGCCGGTGATCGCCAGCGACTACCCCGGGGTGCGGGCCGTGGTCGACGAGCCCGAGACCGGCCTGCTTGTCTCCCAAGGTGACCCGGACGCGGTCGCCGCGGCGCTGGGGCGGCTGACCGCGGCCGGGGCCGACGGCCGTGCGCGGATGGGGGCGGCGGGGCGCGCCAAGGCCGAGGCGCGGTGGAACTGGCCCCGCCTGGTCGAGCGCATGGACGACGCCTATCGCCAGGCGATCGAGGTCCGGCGGGCGAAGACGGGACCATGAGCCCGCCCCGCCGGCTCCTCCTGGTCGCCTACTTCTACCCGCCCTGCCGGGACACCGGGATCCTGCGCCCGGAGTCGATGGTCCGGCACCTGCGCGGCCTCGGCCACGAGCTGACGGTGCTGACCACGTCAGCCTACGGCGAGCTGCCCGACGACACCGCTGAGGGGGTGGTCCGCTCGGCGGACGCGCAGCGCTGGCGGGCGCGGCTGCACGGGGCCGATCGGGTCGACGCCCTCTACGACGCCGACACCTACGGCGGCAGGCCACACCCGCTGAGCAAGCTGATCGTCCCCGAGCCGCTGGCTGTCGCCTGGGCGCCCTTCGCGCGGCGCAAGGCGCTGCGGCTGCACCGCGAGCGCCCGTTCGACGCGGTGATCACCACCTCTCCTCCCGAGTCGGCCCATCTCGTCGGGCGGGCGCTCCGCCGCCGCGGGGCCGCCTGGGTGGCCGACGTCCGCGACGCATGGACCTTCGAGCCGCTGCGGCCGAGGTTCCCCACCGCCGCCCAGCGACGGCTGGACTCACACCTCGAGCGCCGCTGGCTGGGGAGCGCCGACGCGGTCGTCTGCGTCTCCGAGCCGGCCGCCGCGGACCTGCGAGCCCGCGGGATCGCCGACGCCGTCGTCATCGCCAACGGCTGGGATCCTCCGCAGGGGGATCCCGGGACCTCCGAGCCGACGGGCCTGCTCGACCCCGATCGGGTCTCGCTCGTCTACACCGGGCGCTTCGGCGGCTACGGCCGCGACCCGCGGGCGCTGGTCGAGGGACTGGGCCGATTGGCCCGCGACGAGCCGCAGGCGGCCGCAAAGCTGGAGCTTGTCATCGCCGGCCCGCTGACCGAGGACGAGGCGAAGCTCTTCGCCGGGGACGTCTCCCCGGCGCGGGTCGTCGCCGCCGGGAGCCTCGAGCGCGAGCGGGCGCTCGCCCTCCAGCGCGAGGCCGACGCGCTGCTGCTGGTGGCCCAGCCGACTCGCTCGCAGCTGCTCAACATCAAGCTCTTCGAGTACATGGCCTCCGGGCGGCCGGTGCTGGCGCTCGCGGCAGGAACCGAGGCGGGGCGGGTCGTCTCCGAGACCGGCGGCGAGAACGGCCGCGCCGACGACCCCGAGGCGATCGCGGCGGCGCTGGCACGCCTGGCCGAGCGCCCGCCCGATCCCCCGCCCCCGTCGGCCCTCGCGGCCTACACCTACCCGGCTCCGGCGGAGCGGATGGCCGAGGTGGTCGAGAGCGCGATCGCTTCCGCCCGGCACACCTAGGCCGCCGCATATCCTTGGGGCATGGCCACCCGCCCCACCGACGAGGAGAACGGCGCCGAGCGCGCCGAGGACGTCTACCGCTACATCGCACCGGTCGTCGGGCCCGATGACGAGCGCGTGTTCACCGACTCGGGGATCGAGATCGAGGGCGTCTATGACGCCGACGACGTCGCGCCCGGGCTCGAGCAGCGCCTGGGCGAGCCGGGCTCCTACCCCTACACCCGCGGGATCCACGAGAGCATGTACCGAGACCGCCTGTGGACGATGCGCCAGTACGCCGGCTTCTCCAGCCCGGAGGACACCAACCAGCGCTACCGCTACCTGATCGAGCACGGCTCGACCGGCCTGTCGATGGCCTTCGACCTGCCGACGCAGCTCGGCCGCGACTCGGACGACCCGCTCTGCCGCGGCGAGGTCGGGCGCACCGGGGTCCCGATCGACACGATCGAGGACGTGCGGATCTGCCTCGAGGAGATCCCGCTGGACAAGGTCTCCACCTCGATGACGATCAACGCGCCGGCGGCGATCCTGCTGCTGCTGTACGAACTGGTCGGCGAGGAGCAGGGCGTGGCCCCCGACCAGCTGCGCGGCACGGTCCAGAACGACGTGCTCAAGGAGTACGTGGCGCGGGGCAACTACATCTACCCACCGGAGCCGACGATGCGGCTGACGACCGACATCTTCGAGTACTGCGCCGAGCGCGTCCCGCTGTGGAACACGATCTCGATCTCCGGGTACCACATTCGCGAGAAGGGCTGTTCGGCCGTGCAGGAGGTGGCGTTCACGCTCTCCAACGCGATCGCCTACGTGCAGGCCGCGCTCGACCGGGGCTTCGAGATCGACGAGTTCGCCCCTCGGCTGGCGTTCTTCTTCAACTGCCACAACAACGTCTTCCAGGAGATCGCCAAGTTCCGGGCGGTGCGGCGGATGTGGGCCGAGATCATGCGCGAGCGGTTCGGCGCCACCGACGAGCGCTCGCAGATGATCCGCTTCCACACCCAGACGGGAGGGGTCACGCTCCAGGCCCAGCAGCCGGAGGTGAACATCGTCCGGGTCGCCCTGCAGGGCTTCGCGGCGGTCTGCGGCGGCACCCAGTCGCTGCACACCAACGGCTTCGACGAGGCGCTGGCGCTGCCGACCGAGCGCTCGGCGCGAATCGCGCTTCGAACCCAGCAGGTGATCGCCCACGAGTCGGGCGCCGCGGAGACGGTCGACCCGTTCGCCGGCTCGCACTTCATCGAGTCGCTCACCGACGAGATCGAGAAGCGCTCGTGGGAGCTGATCGACAAGGTCTCCGAGCTGGGCGGCTCGACCCAGGCGCTGGAGTTCATCCAGCGCGAGATCGAGGAGTCGGCGGCCTCCTACCACGAGCGCTACCGCAGCGGCCAGGACGTGATCGTCGGCGTCAACAAGTACGTCACCGACCAGGTCGACGACGTCGACATCCTCAAGGTCGACCCCGACGCCGAGCGCCGCCAGCTCGAGCGGCTCGCCGCCTTCAAGGCAGATCGCGACCAGGCCAGGGTCACTCAGCGCCTGGAGACGGTGCGCGAGACGGCCAAGGGCGAAGCCAACCTGCTGCCGCCGATCAAGGAGGCGCTGCGCGACCACGCCTCGATCGGCGAGGTCTGCGGCGCCATGCGCGAGGTCTTCGGCGAGTACCGCGGCGGCGCGTTCTTCTAGCGGCGCCGGCGCGATTCATCTAGCTTGCACTCGATGGCCCAGGGAAGGACTCCAGCAGCGGGCTGCGAAGCCTCCCGACATGGAATCGAAGGCCAAGCGAACGCTCGTCAAGTCGGCGCCCGAGTTGTGGGAGCTGGCCGACGACCTCGCCCGGATGGAGGCCTGGATGGCCGGCCTGGTGGGGTCGGCGCAGCCGCTCTTGGTCGAGGTGACCGACCGCGA
This sequence comes from Solirubrobacterales bacterium, assembly GCA_046715315.1. Lineage (GTDB taxonomy): Bacteria > Actinomycetota > Thermoleophilia > Solirubrobacterales > 70-9 > JBDTSW01. Next base: position 4,100 of record JBKJZF010000163.1, read on the forward strand.
ACCGGAGCGAATCCTGGCCTGGCGCTGCGCGGCCGCAGCGAATGGCACACCACCCCGGGCCCGAATCGCGATCGAGCTCGCCGAGTCTGGGTTCGGGACTGCGGTCTCGATCACGGCCCAGCACTCGGCGCCCGACCCGCAGGTCGCGATCGCAGCGCTGGAGCAAGTGCTCGATGAACTCGGCTCAGCTCGGCGACGGCCCGTCACCCGGGCCTAGCGCCTCCGAGCCCGCGGCCGGCACCGGGCCGGGAGCGGACCTCGGCCTGATCGAGCTGCTGGATCGCCGCGGCGGCCCCCTGCTCGACGCCCTCGCCTTGCACTTCCCGCCCTCGCGCGAGGAGGCCGAGGCGGCCGCCGCCTACGCCTTCGCCGCCGCCGTCGAGCTCGGCATGGGCCGCGGGAACGCCGAGCTCGCCCGCGACGCCGCCAGGCTCCAGAACGTCGGCCACGTCTACGTCCCGGCCGCGGTGCTGGCGCGTCCTGTGGCCGAGCGCAGCGCCTCCGAGCAGGCTCTGGTCGCCAGCCACCACGAGAAGGGCGCGCAGCTGGCACGCGGCGCCGGGTTGCCGGACCAGGTCTGCGAGTGGATCGGCCTCGGAGCGGAGCGCTACGACGGCCGCGGCCCGAACGGGCTCGCCGGCACCGCGATTCCGCTTCAGGCGCGACTCTCGCATGCCGCGTACGCGTGCTACGCGGCGCTCGCCGCGGCGCAGGCCGACCTAGCCGGCCCGAGCGCGGCGGTGATCCTGCGCGAGCGGGCGAGCCTCGAGCTCGACCCCCGCGTCGTCGACGCGCTCGGCGCCGTGCTCGAGCGCGTCGGCTGACCCGGGGGCCCGGGCCTTGCCCCAGCCGGGGCCGTGTGAGAGGCTGGGCGCAGAGTGTGGCGTTCTGTTCGGATCTACGGATCGCTGCTGGCGGGCACGCTGGCGGCCCTGGTGGCCGTCACGAGTGCGCTGGCCGGGGCCGCGGTGTTCGCTCCGGCTGCCGACTACAGCGTCGGCGACGACCCCGAATCCCTCACCCGGGGAGACTTCAACGGCGACGGCGCCATCGACCTCGCCGTCGCCAACCGCGGCGACGACGACGTCTCGATCCTGCTCGGCGACGGGGCCGGGGCCTTCACGCTCGACGACGACTACCCGGTCGGCGACGAGCCTCAGGACATCGTCGCCGGGCGCTTCAACGGCGACGGCGACCGCGACCTGGCGGTCGTCAACCGGATGGACGACACCGTCTCGGTGCTGCTCGGCGAAGGCGACGGCACCTTCGCGGACGCGCTCGAGGAGGACGTGGGCTCGAGCCCCAGGGCCGTGGCCAGCGGTGACTTCAACCGCGACGGCCGCGCCGACCTTGCCACGGCGAACTTCAACGACGATGACGTCTCGGTGCTGCTGGGCCGAGGCGGCGGCGAGTTTCGGCGCGTCGGCGACCGTCCGGTAGGGGACACGCCGCGGGCGATCGAGGCCGGCAACTTCAACGGCGATGCGAAACGCGACCTGGCGGTCGTCAACGACATGGACGGCGACGTCTCGATCGTGCTCGGCCGCGGCAACGGTCACTTCGGCTCGCGTCGTGACTTCGGCGTCGGGGTGGCGCCCTTCTCGATCGTGCTTGGCAACTTCGCCGGAGGAGGTGGCGACGACCTCGCGGTGGCGAACTCGATGGACAACGACGTCTCGGTGCGGCTCGGCAAGGGCAACGGGCGCTTTGGCGCCGAGGAGACCTACGACGTCGGCGCCAACCCGTTCTACGTCGATCAGGGGGACTACGACGACGACGGCCGTCGCGACCTCGTCGTCTCCAACGCCGACGACGACGACGTCTCGCTGCTGCTGGGCATGGCCGGCGGCGCCTTCGACATGCCCGACGACTACGCGGTCGGCGACTTCCCGATCGGGATCACCCACAGCGATTTCGACGACGTCAACGGTCCCGACCTCGCCGTCGCCAACTCCGGCGACGACGACATCTCGGTGCTGCTGAACGAGCCCTAGCCCGCTCGGCCGGCGACGACGCGGCATAGAATCGCGCCCCGTGCGCCAGAAGGTCCCCGAGACAGCCTCCGAGAAGCTCGCCCAGCTGCGGGAGCTGCGCGAGCAGGCGGTCCACTCGGCCTCCGCCGAAGCGGTGGAAAAGCAGCATGCGAAGGGCAAGCTGACGGCGCGCGAGCGGATCGAGAAGCTGCTCGACCCGGGCTCCTTCGAGGAGCTGGACACCTTCGTCCGCCACCGCACCTACGAGTTCGAGATGCAGAAGCGCCGGCCCTACGGCGACGCGGTGGTCACCGGCTGGGGCACGATCAATGGCCGGCCGGTCGCGGTGTTCTCGCAGGACTTCACCGTCTTCGGGGGCTCGCTGGGCGAGGTGATGGCGGAGAAGATGTGCAAGATCATGGATCTAGCCGCCAAGATCGGCGCGCCGGTGATCGGGATCAACGACTCCGGGGGAGCGCGGATCCAGGAGGGCGTCGTCTCGCTCGGCGCCTACGGCGACGTCTTCGTCCGCAACGTGCGGTGCTCGGGGGTGATCCCGCAGATCAGCCTGATCATGGGCCCCTGCGCCGGCGGCGCCGTCTACTCGCCGGCGATGACCGACTTCATCTTCATGGTCAAGGAGACCTCCCACATGTTCATCACCGGCCCCGAGGTGATCAAGACGGTCACCGGCGAGGAGGTCGGGTTCGAGGAGCTGGGCGGGGCGATGAGCCACAACTCGAAGTCGGGCGTTGCCCACTTCGCCGCCTCAAACGAGGAGTCGTGCCTGGAGGACGTCCGCCACCTGATCTCGTTCCTGCCGCAGAACAACCTCGAGATGCCGCCGCGCGTCGAGCCCTACGACGACCCCGAGCGCGAGGAGGGCGAGCTGGACACGATCGTCCCCGCCGACCCGCAGAAGCCCTACGACATGCGCGACGTGATCTCGCTGATCGTCGACGACGGCGAGTTCTTCGAGGTCCACGAGCACTTCGCGCAGAACATCGTCGTCGGCTTCTCGCGCCTCGACGGCTATCCCGTCGGGATCGTCGGCAACCAGCCCAAGCACCTCGCGGGCGTGCTCGACATCGCGTCCTCGGAGAAGGCGGCGCGCTTCGTCCGCACCTGCGACGCCTTCAACGTCCCGCTGGTCACCTTCACCGACGTCCCCGGGTTCCTCCCCGGCACCTCGCAGGAGTGGGGCGGGATCATCCGCCACGGCGCCAAGCTGCTGTACGCGTTCACCGAGGCAACGGTGCCGAAGCTGACCGTGGTCACCCGCAAGGCCTACGGCGGCGCCTACGACGTGATGAACTCCAAGCACATGCTCGCCGACTTCAACTTCGCCTGGCCGCAGGCGGAGGTCGCGGTGATGGGCCCGGAGGGCGCGGTCAACATCATCTATCGCCGCGACATCCAGACCTCCCCCACCCCCGACGAGCGCCGCGAGAAGCTGATCGCCGACTACAAGGCGCACTTCGCCAACCCCTACTCGGCGGCCGAGCGCGGCTACATCGACGACGTGATCGAGCCGCACCAGACGCGGCCGAAGCTGATCCGCGCGCTGCGGACGCTGCAGACCAAGCGGGTCGAGCAGCCGAAGCGCAAGCACGGCAACATCCCGCTCTAGCTGGGGCCCGGAGCCGGCCCGGCGCCACCCGCGCACTCACCCGGTCGTATCCGGGCGCGCATCCGGCGCAACCCGCGCATCCCGAGTGCGGCCCCGCGGGGCACCCTTCCAGCCATGCCACCCCCGCTGGTCGAACTATCTCCCGGGGGCCGAGGAAGACTTCGACCAGGCAGCGTGGTGGTCGAGGTCGGCTCGCGACAGAACCGGGCGGTCGCTCGCGCTCAGCTGCTCGCACGCGGGGTGAGTAGCGCGGCGATCGGTCGGATGGCCGCATCAGGCTGGCTGCTCCAGGTCCACGCCGGCGTCTACGCGGTCGGCGGGCCGCTGTCGCCCGAGGGGAGGTGGATGGCCGCCGTGCTTGCGGCGGGCGAAGGCGCGGTGCTCAGCCACCGAAGCGCCGGCGAGCTGAGGGGTTACGTCGAGCCGATCGAGGGACCGATCCACATCACCGCGCGCCACGGCCGGCGGACGCATCGGGGGGTCGTCCTGCACCGAACCAGGCGGCCCGAGCCGGCGGAGCGCCGGCAAGGCATACCGGTGACCTCGCCCAATCGAACACTGCTGGACCTCGCGGGCGTCCTCACGGAGCGTGGGCTCCGCCGAGCGCTCGAGGCAACCGATCGCCTCGACGAGCTCGAGCCAGAGCGGCTGGACCTCTACCTCGAGCAAATCGCGGGACGAAAGGGGTTGCGCCGGTTGCGGCGGCTCGTCGCCGCCTATCACTCGCCCACCGAGACGAGATCCGAGCTCGAGCGCGAGTTCCTCCGCCTCTGCCGGCGGACGGGGATCCCCGCGCCGGCGACCAACGCGCCGGTGGGCGAGGCCACGGTTGACTGCATCTGGCCGGGTGCGCGGCTCGTGGTCGAGCTGGACGGCTACGCGTTCCACCGGTCGCCGGAGCAGTTCGAGCGCGACCGCCGCCGGGACGCGACGCTCCAGCTGGCGGGCTATCGAGTGCTCAGGTTCACGAGCATGCGGATTCGGACAGAGCCCGCATCGGTGGTTCGGCAGGTCCAGCGCGCACTCGACGCCTGACCCAAACCAACCCCGCTGGTCGAACTAGTTCTCGGGGGCCGAGAGAAACCTCGACCAGCGGGGCGGGGGCGGTGTGGGTGGGCGCCTCTAGAGGGCGGTCTCCGCGGCGCTCACGCCTCCCGCGCGCCAGGCCTCGATCACGGCGATCGCGATGCCCAGGTCCTGGATCGCGAGCCCGGTCGAGTCGAACAGGGTGATCTCGTCGTCGGACTCGCGCCCCGGCGCCGAGCCGGCGAGGACCTCGCCCAGCTGGGTGACGCCGGCGCGAACGACCTCGCCGCGGGCGACCGGGCCCGAGAGCTCGCCTCCGGCGGCGGCCTGCTCCCACTCGTCGCAGTAGAGACGGCAGGCGGCGAGCGCCGCGGGCGCGACCTCGGCCTTGCCGTGGGCATCGGCGCCGAGCACGGCCAGATGCTGGCCGGGTCGCAGGTCCGAGCGCTCGATCACGTGTCGGCGTGCGGGGGTGACGGTGACGACGACGTCCTGCGCCGCCGCGTCGGCGCGTGACCCCGCCCTCCAGCCGAGCTCGCCGGCGAGCGTCTCGGCAGCCTCGGCGCGGCTGTCGGCGCAAACGCCCTCGTCGAACCCGGCGGCGGCGAGGCAGCGCGCCGCCCAGGCGCCGTTGACCCCAGATCCGATCAAGCCGACGCTGCGCGCGCTCCGGCGCGCGAGCGCCAGCGCCGAGACCGCCGCGGCGGCGCCCGTGCGCAGCGAGGTGACGGCGCCGCAATCCATGATCGCGACCAGCTCGCCGGTCTCCGCGTCGGAGAGCAGCAGGGCGCCGGCGACCACCGGCAGGCCTCGCTCGGGGTTGCGAGGAAACGAGGTGACCCACTTCAACAGGGCGAATCCGTCCCCCAGCGCCGGCATCGCCCGGAAGTCTCCGTGCGGCGGGGAGTCGAGGTAGACCTTGGCCGGCATCTGCCACTCGCCGGCCGCGTGACGCTCGAAGGCTCGGCGCGTGCGCTCGATCGCCGCCCTGGGCGAAACCGCGGCGAAGACAGCGTCGGCATCAAGGACGGGGACCGCGCTCACACGACGAGTCTTACGCGAACCGGCCCGAAGGGTAGATTCCGGTTATGGCCGGCAACGGCAGACGCCGCCCCCCACGGCCCAGGATCGAGTCGATCACGCCCGCCGCCACCGACTCCGAGGCGACGGCGATCGTCGCCGCCCTGGAGCAGTTCCTGGCCGAGACCGCTGCGACCGCCACGCCCTCCGGGCCCGCGGCCAGCCCCTGGCAGCGCGCGGCCCTCGAGGAAGGCGTCGCGGCGCGCCAGGTGAGCGGCGCAGTCTGGGGGCACTCCCCGGCACGCCACGGTCAAACCGGGTAGAACACCGCCACGCCCGGCCGCGGCGCTCGTCTCGTCCGGGGCCACGTCAAGCCCCAGGGGCAAGGAGGAGAGCATGGCCGTAGTCAAGATCATCGAGCTGGTCGGCAGCTCGAAGACGTCCACCGACGATGCCGCCAAGCAGGCGCTGAGCCAGGCGTCAGGGTCGCTGCGAAACATCCGCGCCGTCGACATCGTCTCGACCGGGATCCGGGGCGACAACCTCGACGAGTACCGCGCCCACGTCC
>JBKJZF010000164.1:0-13439 GCA_046715315.1 Solirubrobacterales bacterium
GGCCGGCTCCGCACTCGATGCAGAACTTGGCCCCCGGTGGGTTCTCGGCGCCGCAGTTGGAGCAGGTGGAGGCCAGCGCGGCCCCGCACGACATGCAGAACCGGGCTCGCTCCGGGTTCGCGGTACCGCAACTCGGGCAGTCGACCTCTGCAGCCACGTGGCTAAAGATACGTCCCCAGTGCGCGTGGGATGTGAGATGCCGCACAGGTGCAACGGGAATAACCCCGCCGGAGTTATTCCGTCAATCGATCGGTATGTCTTCTACCCGGGCGCTGGGATCCCGGGATTCGTCCGGGCGGCTGAGGTAGTGGTCGAGCAGGGTGCGGAAGGTCAGCAGCGCCTCGCGCTGGAGCGCGGTCCACTGCTCGCGCAGCTCCGGGGTGGCGTTGGCGCGCAGCAGGTCGGCGGTGCGGCAGATCGGGCACCACCCGAGGCACTGGGTCTCGCCATCCTGTGCGTGGTCGCGGATCGCCTCGAAGACCGAGCCGTCGGCGAATGCCTCCGCGGCCCGGCGCATCCACTCGTCGTCCGGGGCGTCGCGCCCCCCCGTCTCAGCCTCGTGCGGATCGCGCTGAGCGCTCATGCGGCCTCGAAGGCAACCAGCAGCGACCCGTTCTCGAGCCGAGCCCCGGCGGGCGTCCGGCGGGCCAGGGCGGGGGGAAGGATGATCGTGCGCCGCTCTCGCCCGGCCGAGACCACCAGCTCCTGGTCGACCTTCTTCAGCGAGACCTCGTCGCGCTCGGCGAAGGGGACGGCGATCCGCAGCGTGGCGAGGCCGTTTTCGGAGGTGATCTCGCGGGCGAGGCCGGTGTGCATGACCGCGGCGGGGTCCAGGTCGGCGAACAGCTCGCCGCCGAGGCGGTCGAGCATCGCCGAGCCGATCACCTCCTCCTCCAGGTAGTGGGCGGTCAGCACCGGCACCGGCGCAAAGCCCTCGTTGACCTCGGTCAGCCGTTCGCTCTGGCGTGCCTGCCACTCGCCGAAGTAGCCGCCGGCGAGCTCGGACGGGAAGATGCGGTTGACCACCACGGCGTCGGTCAGGTAGCCATAGAGGTTGAGGTAGGTGAAGGTCCGCTGCGCCTCCTTGATCACCATCCGGTCGGGGTTCATCACCAGGCGGATCGAGGCGCGGGAGCGGTCGCGGAGGATCTCGTTCATCGCGATCAGGTTGCGAACCAGGTGCTGAACCTCGCTGAACACGTCCTCTGTGGGGAGCTTGACGTCGAGGAACGTGCGCGCCAGGGGCCGGGCCGCGGCGACCATCCGCCGCTCCCAGGGCAGGACCTTGTCCAGCCACCAGCGGGCGATGTCGGGGAAGGACAGCAGCCGCAGCGTCTCGCCGGTGGGCGCGCAGTCGACGATGACCACGTCGAAGCGGCCCGAATCGTGGTGGCGCTTGATCTCGAGCAGGCTGAAGAGCTCGTCCATGCCCGGGGGCACGGTCAGCTCCTCGGCGGCGATGTCCATCACCCCGCGGTCGGCCAGCAGCTGTCCGAGCCAGCCCTGGACCGCGCTCCAGTTGGTCTCCAGCTCGCGCTGCGCCTGGACCTCCTGGCCCCACAGCCGCTCTCCCAGCTGCGTCGGGTCGGGGCCCAGCTCCGCCTCGAGAGAGTCGGCGAGGCTGTGGGCGGGATCGGTCGACAGGACCACCGTCCGCAGGCCGGAACGCGCGCAGAGGCGGGCCGTGGCGGCTGCGACGCTGGTCTTGCCGACGCCTCCCTTGCCTGTGTAGAGGATGGTTCTTGGCGTCACCGGGACGGGCAGGGTAGCGCCGCTCGGCCCCAGTGGGGTTCCGCTACGCTGCGCGGCCGAGTGAAATCTAGATTCAGGAGTCTGCCTTGACGCGCACCCGTTCCCTCTTCACAGCGGCCTTGATGGCGCTGACCTTGCCCGCCGCGATCGCTGGATGTGGCGGTGGCGGCGGTAGCGACCAGGATCCGCAGGAGGTCATCGACGCCACCTTCAACAACGACGCGACCGTCACCAGCGGCGTGCTCGACCTCAGCGTCGACGCCTCCGCCGGCGACCAGGGCAGCTTCGACGCCAGCCTCAGCGGCCCGTTCCAGGGCGTCGAGGGCGACCCGACGGCGCTGCCGCAGATCGACCTGACCGCGACGGTCAGCGGCGAGGGCGCGGGCCAGAGCGTCAACTTCGACGGCGGCCTGACGATCACCGACGACAACATCTTCGTCACCTACGGCGGCCAGGCCTACGAGGTGGGCAGCGACACGTTCAACCAGCTCAAGGACTCGATCGAGGCGTCCACCGGCCAGGCGCAGGGCTCCGACACGGGCGACGCGGCAGCCAGCTTCCAGGCCAGCTGCGAAGAGGCGATCCAGGCCCAGGGCGGCGACGCCTCGGCCTGTGACTTCGAGCTCAGCGGCTGGTTCACGAACCTGACCAACGACGGCACCGAGGATCTCGACGGCGCCTCGGTCGTCCACGTCAGCGGCGACGTCGACATCTCGCAGATGCTCGGCGACCTGGTCGGCATCGCGCAGTCGGTGCCCGGCGCCGAGGGCCAGGTCGACCAGGCCCAGGTGGACCAGGTCAGCGAGGCGATCAGCGATGCCAGCTTCGACATCTACAGCGGCGAGGACGACAACATCCTCCGCAAGCTCGACTTCAACCTGTCCCTCGATCCTTCCGCGATCGAGGGCTCGGAGGTGGTCCCGGTCGACAGCGTCGACCTCGGGTTCTCCGTCGGCATCAGCGACGTCAACGAGGAGCAGACGATCGATGGCCCGTCCGACGCCCAGCCGATTGACGAGCTGCTGGGCCAGTTCGGCCTCGGCGGCAGCCTCGGCGACCTCGGAGGCGGCGGCCTCGGCGACCTCGGAGGCGGAGGCAGCTTCGACCTGGGCGGCGGCGGAGGTGGCGGCGTGCCCGGCGGCGACGGCGGCGCCAGCGCCGCCTACCTCGACTGCGTCGCGGCCGCGGGCAACGATCCGCAGGAGGCAGCCGCCTGCCTCGACGAGCTCTAGCTCTGGCTCGGTAACCGAGCGACCGAGCTCGGGGAGCCCATAGGCTCCCGCCGGTGCCCGACGCCCAGCAAAAGCAGGGGAGGGGTGCCTTCCTGTTCTCCGCACAGGGCTGGCCCTACCTCCTCACCCCGTTCATCGCGCTCGCCGTGGCACTGGAGCTGGCGCACGCATCCGCGGGGCTGATCTTCACGGTCGCCGCGCTCGGGATCATCCCCACGGCAGCGCTGATGGGGCTCGCGACGGAGGAGCTGGCGGCCAAATCGGGGCCCGGCATCGGCGGCCTGCTCAACGTCACCTTCGGAAACGCGCCGGAGCTGATTATCGCCCTGTTCGCCCTCAACGAGGGCCTGCAGGAGGTCGTCAAGGCCTCGATCATCGGCTCGATCATCGGCAACATCCTGCTGGTGATGGGCGCGGCGATGCTGGTCGGCGGCATCGGCCGCGACCGCCAGCGCTTCGACTCCACCGCCGCCAACGTCCAGTCGCTGATGCTGATGCTGGCCGCCGCGGCGCTGGTGATGCCGGCGATCTTCGCGCTGGTCGACGGGCAGGGGCTTCCCGACCCCGGCGCCGAGCTCGTCACCTACGACTCCGACGTCGAGAACCTCTCGCTGGCCGTGGCCGCGGTCCTGATCGGCAGCTACGCCCTCGGCCTGGTGTTCTCGCTGCGCACCCATCGTGGCCTCTTCAACCCCGTCGACGAGACCGGGGACGAGGGTCAGTTCGGATGGAGCTTTCGCCGCTCGATCGGCATGCTGGCGATCGCCGGCATCGCCGTCGGCGTCATGTCCGAGATCCTGGTGGGGTCGATCGCCGAGGCCTCCGAGACCGTCGGCCTGAGCGAGTTCTTCATCGGCGTGATCGTGGTCGCGATCGTCGGCAACGCGGCGGAGCACTGGGTTGCCGTGCTGGTCGCCTACAAGAACAAGATGAACCTGGCGGTGAACATCGCCATCGGCTCCAGCGCCCAGGTGGCCCTGTTCGTCGCTCCAGTGCTGGTGATCGTCTCGTTCTTCGTGGGCCCGTCGCCGATGCCGCTCGTCTTCAACGGCTTCGAGGTGGGCGCCGTTCTGATCGCGATCTTGATCGCCAGCGCGGCCACCCAGGAGGGAGAGTCGACCTGGTTCGAGGGCGTGCAGCTGCTCGCCGTCTACCTGATCCTCGGCCTCGCCTTCTTCTTCGCCTGATCGGGTAGGGATCGGCGATGGACTACCTACTGCTCGCGGTGAGCTTCGCCGTGATCCTCGCCGGCGCGCTGCTGTTCACCAACGCGGTCGAGTGGGCGGGGCACAAGCTCCAGCTCGGCGAGGGCGCAACCGGGAGCCTGCTGGCGGCGGTCGGCACGGCGATGCCGGAGACGCTGATCCCGATCGTCGCCATCGTCGGGGGTGCCGAGGGGGCCGAGGGGGTCGCCGTCGGCGCGATCATCGGGGCGCCGTTCCTGCTGGCGACGATCGCGATGGCCCTGGTGGGCATCTCGACGCTGATCTACCGCAACCGACGCGACCAGGGCACGGAGCTCGTCGCCGACGCCGAGACGCTCGACCGCGACCTGGTCTTCTTCCTGGTCTTCTTCGCCGCCGGGATCGGCCTCGGCCTCGGGGTTCCGGACAGCCTCAAGATCCCGGCCGCGGTGGTCTTCGTCGGGGCCTACGCGGTCTATGTCCGCAGGACGCTGAGCGGGGGCGGAGAGGTGCAGGAGGCCGAGACGATCCGCCCGCTGCTGATGGACTGGACTCCCGGCGACGACCCGCCGGCGGCGCCGGTCGTGCTGCAGCTGGTGGTTGGCCTCGGCACGATCGTCGGCGGCGCCCATCTGTTCGTCCAGGAGCTGATCACGGTCGCCGCCGAGGTCGGGATCGAGCCGCTGGTGCTGTCGCTGGTGCTGGCGCCGCTGGCAACCGAGCTGCCCGAGAAGGCGAACAGCTTCTTCTGGGTGCGGGACGGCAAGGACTCGCTGGCGCTGGGGAACATCACCGGGGCGATGGTCTTCCAGTCGACGATCCCGATCGCGGTCGGCCTGCTGCTGACCGACTGGGAGCTCGACCGTTTCGCCGTCGTCTCCGGAGTCCTCGGGCTCGCCGGGGGCGCCGTCGCCTACTGGACCCTGCGCCTGCGCAATCGGTTCTCGGTCCTGCCGATCGCGGTCTGGACCGGGCTGTTCGTGGCCTTCCTCGGCTACGTGGGCGTGGGCTAGGTGTGCTCAGAGCTCGGCGAGCGCGCCGAGCACGACCTCGTCGTGCGTCTTCGGCGAGACCTTCTCGAACACCTCCCCTTTAAGACCCAGGTGCCATAGGCGTCGGCGACGGCATGGTCGGCGTCGGCGAGCAGGGTGAAATCGAGGGAATGCTTGCCGGCGAAGCGCTCCACGGCCGGGACCTCGTCGGGGGAGACCCCGACCACCCGGGCTCCGGCGCTGCGGCTCGCCCACCCAAGCATCGCGCGCCGCTCAGTCGGCCGGCCAGAAGTCCGGCGTCGTCTCGGTCTCGGCCTGGATGTCTTCGGACTTGACCGAGCAGATCAACAGCTCGGCCTCGTCGGGGCCGTCGTTGTGGACCGAGCGGTAGGTCTCGGGCGCGACCCGGACCGCGGTGTGGGGGCCGGCCTCGACGACCTCGTCGCCGAGCTTGAACAGCAGCCGGCCGCTGATCACGAAATAGATCTCCTCCTGGTCGCGGTGGCGGTGGCCGTAGGACCCCTTGCCGCCGGTTCCCGCGGGCATCGACCGCCAGGTGACCGCCATCTGCTCGGCCTCGAGCGGCGTCGCGAAGAACCGCATCTCCCCGTAGCCGGGGTACTGCTCCATGAAGTCTGGCGCCTGTTCACGGGTGGTGATCTTGTATCCGCTCATCTCTCTCCTCTCGGGCCGGCGGCGGCCTGGATTCAGTCCTCGCGGCCGGGCTCCTGGCCTTCCTCGTCGGCGTCGTACTCGTCGTCGCCCTGCTCGAGCGCGGTCTCGGAGATCGAGCCCAGCGAGCCCGGGTGATAGTGCGTCTGGAAGGTTTGCAGGGCGGTGTCGCGGGCCTCTTCGTCGATCGGCACGTCGTCGGAGATCCGCACCCACTCGGCGCCCTCGTAGGCCTCCATGTTGAAGACCTCCTGGTCGATCGAGGCAGAGTCGTCGACGACCACGACCACCTCGGTCTGCGGGTTGAAATACGTGCCGGGGCGCAGCAGCGCCTCCTCGATCTCGACGATGCGGTTTTCGGTGTCGGACTCGGGTGCCACGGGGCCAGCCTACGTCATTGCCCCAGGCTCTCGAGCTCGCGCAACTGGCGCTCCACCTCGGCCTCCACGTCGAGGGGCTCCTCGCCCCTGCGGGCACGGCGCGCGTTGCGCGCGACCACGAGCTGGCGAACCTCCGCCCGCAGCTGCGGGTCGTCGCCCGCGGGGGCGGCCTCGCGCTCGGCCGCCAACAACCTCGACATCTCGGCCTCGACGTCGATCGGCTCCTCGCCGCGGGCGCGCTGGCGGTAGGCCTTCGCCTCCAGCATCTGGCGCAGCTCCGCGTCGCGCACCGCGGCGGACCGATCCGCGCTCGAGTCGTGGAGCTTCTGCGGTAGGTCGCCTTCGAACTGGACCGAGAACTGACCCTTGCCGATCTGCCTGAAGGCGCCGCCGGCGCCCAGCGCGAAGGTGATCGCCGCGATCGGGATGGTGGCGAGCACGATCACGAGGATCACCTCACCGTTGGAGAGCGCCGGCGGAAGCACCGCCAGAGGGTAGACGGGCGCCCGGCACCGCCGTTGCGCTACCCTTTCCAGCGGTTGACTGACCAGTCAATCGGCCCTGGCGACCACCTCGGTTCGCGTCGCCCCGACTCTTAGAAGGAGCACTTGAGCAGTGGTTGACTTCACTCTGACGGACGAGCAGAAGGACCTGCGCGAGCTGACCCACAACTTCGCCGAGAAGGAGATTCGGCCCGTCGCTTGGGAGTACGACCGCGACGGCACCTGGCCGCAGGAGATCGTCGACAAGGCCTGGGAGGTCGGGTTGATGAACACCCACATCCCCGAGGAGTACGGCGGCCCCGGCCTCGACTACCTCTCCGGCTGCTTGATCGAGGAGGAGATGGGCTGGGGGTGCTCGGGGATCGGCACCAGCCTGGTGGCCAACGGCCTCGCCGCCTCCCCGGTCTTGCTGGGCGGCTCCGCGGAGGTCAAGAAGCGCTACCTCGGGATGCTCGCCGAGGAGCCCAAGCTCGCCTCCTTCTGCCTGACCGAGCCGGACGCGGGCTCCGACGTCGCCGGGATGAAGACGACCGCCGTCCGCAAGGGCGACAAGTGGGTCATCAACGGCTCCAAGTGCTTCATCACCAACGGCGGCTACGCCGACTGGTTCACGGTCTACGCCAAGACCGACAAGGACGCCGGCCACCGCGGCATCTCGGCCTTCGTCGTCCCCAAGGACGAGACGATCACCGTTGACAAGAAGGAGGACAAGCTCGGCCAGCGCGCCTCCAACACCGCCTCGATCTCCTTCAACGAGACCGAGATTCCGGTGGGCAACCTCCTCGGCGAGGAGAACAAGGGATTCAAGCTGGCGATGATGACCCTGGACCGCACGCGCCCCGGCGTCGCCGCGATGGCGGTCGGCATCGGCCGCGCCGCGCTCGAGTTCGCCGTCGGCTACTCGAAGGAGCGGGTCCAGTTCGGCGTGCCGATCGCGATGCACCAGGCGATCTCGTTCATGATCGCCGACATGGCGACCAAGGTCGAGGCGGGTCGCCTGCTGGTCTGGCAGTCGGCGGCGCAGCTCGACGCCGGCCAGCGCAACACCCTCGCCTGCTCGCACGCGAAGCGCTTCGCCGCCGACTCGGCGATGGAGATCACCGTCGATGCCGTTCAGGTCTACGGCGGCTACGGGTTCATCAAGGACTACCCGGTCGAGAAGCTGATGCGTGACGCCAAGATCATGCAGCTGTACGAGGGCACCTCGCAGATCCAGCGCCTGGTGATCGCCAAGGAGGTGCTGATGGGCCGCGACATCAACGAGCCCCTCGCCGAGGCGATCAAGACGCAGACCGAGGTCACGGAGAAGCAGGCCGAGACGGCGCCCGCCGTCGCCTAGGCGCGGGCCCACACCAACCCTGAGGAGGGGCCCCGGCGACGGGGCCCTTCTGTTTGAGATCGGGCACTCAGCTGTCCCGAAGCGCAAGCCATCCGTGCGGCCCCAGCCGCCACCCTGCCCCGCATGAACGCGCCGAGGACGCCAGGGCCCGGAATGCGGGCCCTGGCGTCCAAGGCGGCCGAGCTGGCGGCGCGGCAGCACGGGGTGATCGCCCGCTGGCAGCTGCTGGAACTCGGGCTCGGGCGCCGCGCCATCGCGCACGCGCTGGCAACCGGGCGGTTGCACCGCCTCCATCGCGCGGTCTACGCGTTCGGCCGCCGCGACGTCCCGAGGCAGGGGCGCTGGATGGCCGCGGTGCTCGCTTGCGGCCCCGGAGCGCTCCTCAGCCACGGCAGTGCCGCCGCCCTCTGGGGGCTCGCGCGTCCGAGGCCGGGCGCAGTCGAGGTCACGGCGTGCGCCAGGCGCGGCCGGGGAGACCCCGGGATCGTCGCCCATCGCGCCGTCTCGCTGGCGCCGGGCGATCGCGACGAGGCCGCCGGGATCCCGGTCACCTCGATCCCGCGCACGCTCCTGGATCTCGCCGGAGATCCCTCCGCTTCGCGCCTGCACCGGGCCTTCGCCGAAGCGGATCGCCTCGGCCTGCTGAGCTTGCCGGCCGTCGCCGCCCTCTGCGATCGGACCAGCGGCCGCATCGGCACCGGCGGCCTCCGGGCGTTGGTCGCGGAGGCTGCGGCGCCGGCGCACACCCGGTCGGAGCTCGAGGCTGCGTTCGGCTGCTTCTGTCGTGACCGCGGGCTGCCGGTCCCGGAGGCCAACGCCTGGGCCGCCGGACTGGAGGTCGATGCGCTATGGCGGAAGCGGTCGGTCGTGGTCGAGCTCGATGGCTGGGAGTTTCACCGCGGCCGGGCGGCGTTCGAGCGCGATCGCGAGCGCACGACGATCCTCGAGCTGGCCGGATTCCGCGTCTACCGCCTGACCTGGCGGCGCCTGCAGGCCGCGCCCGATCGGGTCGAGGAGGAGCTTCGCGCCTACCTGGCGCTGGGCGAGTCGCCTAGGCGCGCCGGTTGGGGCTGACGGCGATCATCCCGCCGATCGCGGTGAGGATGATCCCGCCGAGGACGACGAACTGGGCCCAGCCATCGAGGGCCTGCAGCGTCAGGTAGCCGAGGACGAGCAGGACGATGCTGGCGATCACCGTGTAGATAACCAGCGGGCGCCGGGAGCGGACCTGGACCCCGGTTGAGGGGACCGACAGGTCCGGCCGCTCGAACTGCATTCGCTGGTTCTCGGTCATGTTCGACATCCGGGTCTCCTTCGGCAGCTTCGAGGTCGGGGCGAGACTACGCCTCCGCGCGGCGATGTCAATGACGATGGTCACGCTGGGCGCGGGCCGGGGCCGCCGTCCCGCCTGCATATAGTCGCCCCATGGCCGAGCGCGCCAAGCGGGGGAGGCAGAGCCCGAAGCCGCGCTCTGCAGCCCCGGCCGCGGACCCGGTGACACGGGCGGCCACGGTCGCCCGTGGGCGCGCCGCCAGCGACAAGGACCCCACTCGGGCGGCCAAGCGCGGCGGAGGTGGCCGCTCGATGGACGTCTTCGGAGGCGAGATCCGCCGGCGCGACGTCTTCCCGCTGCTGGTCCTGCACCTGATCGCGCGGGAGCCGGCGTACGGCAACCGCCTGATCGAGGGGATCGAGGGGATCACCGAGGGCATGATCTCGGCCAACCCGAACACGATCTACCCGCTGCTGCGCGAGCTCGAGTCGCGCGGGCTGATCGAGGGCAGCTGGGAGCACCCCGACCGTCGCACCCGCCGCTACTACGCGATCACCCGCGACGGCCGTCGCGAGTACCGCCGGCTGAAGGCCGAGATCGAGCCGTTCCTGGACTCGGTGGTTCGCTCGGTGTCGCTGATCAAGGGCGAGATCTACGGCGAGGACGGCGGGTGAGCGAGGTCAGCGCCTCCGTCTCGATCGAGGCGTCGCTGGCCGAGGTCTGGGAGCATCACTTCGACCCGGCCGG
Source organism: Solirubrobacterales bacterium (assembly GCA_046715315.1). Taxonomy (GTDB): domain Bacteria; phylum Actinomycetota; class Thermoleophilia; order Solirubrobacterales; family 70-9; genus JBDTSW01. The sequence goes on from JBKJZF010000164.1 coordinate 10,075, forward strand.
CTGGCCGATCTGGGTCGACGGCTTCGGGACGGTCGTCTTCAGCGAGGGCTATCCGGAGCAGGGCGGGCACCTGCGGTGGCGCTCGACCTCCGCGGGCCGCGGTGAGGTCAGCGAGGAGGTGCTCGAGCACCATCCCCGCGGGCTCCACAGGATCGCCTTCAGCGATCCCCAGACGGAGGGGGAGCTGCGGACGACGTTCGCGATCGAGGGGGAGCGGGTCAACGTCACCCAGGAGCTCTCCTATCGCCTGCGCGGCGGGGGCCCGTTCGCCGCGCTCACCGATTTCCTCTTCACCCGCAGCCAGCAGCGGCGCTCGCTGCAGCGCTCGCTCGACGCCCTCGGCCGAGTGGTGGAGGGTGCGCCGGCGGCCGGTCTATAGCCTTTCGCGCCCGATCTTCAGGCGAGAGAAAGAGAGTCAATGTTCGTTTTCAAGGCCGCCGTCGTCGGCGCCGGCACGATGGGTGGCGAGATCGCCCAGGCGATCGCCGCCGCAGATGTGCCCGTCGTGCTCAAGGACATCAAGCAGGAGTTCGTCGATGCCGGCATGGAGAAGGCGCGGGAGGTCACCAAGGGCCAGCTCGACCGGCTCGTCTCCAAGCAGAAGCTGACCCAGGAGCAGGCGGACGCCCGGCTCGACGAGGTCATGGGCAGGATCACCGGCGCGCTCGACTACGGCGAGTTCGGCGACGTCGACTTCGTGATCGAGGCCGCCCCGGAGAAGATCGAGATCAAGCGGGCGGTGTTCGGTGAGCTCGACGAGGCCACGCCCGGCCACGCCATCCTCGCCTCGAACACCTCGTCGCTTTCGATCACCGAGATCGCCGACGCGACTCTGCGCCCCGACAAGGTGGTCGGCTTCCACTTCTTCTACCCGGCGTCGGTGATGCCGCTGCTGGAGATCGTCGAGGGCGAGGAGAGCTCCGGCGAGACCGTCCAGGCGGCGATCAACTTCGCCCAGGCGATCCGCAAGCAGCCGATCACCTGCGCCGAGGTTCCCGGCTTCGTCGTCAACCGCATCCTCAACTCCGCGGTCGGCGAGCTCTGGCGCGCCCAGGAGCAGCAGGGCCTCTCGATCCAGAAGATCGACGCCAAGGTCGCCGACAAGCAGCTCGCCCCGATGGGCCCGTTCATCCTCACCGACCTGCTCGGCCTGGACACGGTCTTGCACGTCGCCGAGCACCTGCGCTCCTCCTACGGCGACAGCTTCTACGTCCACGAGGGGCTGCGCAAGCTGGTGGCCGACGGCCATCTCGGCGCCAAGTCGGGCGGCGACGGCTTCTACAAGGACGGCGAGCCCCAGATCGAGGGCGACGGCGACCCCGACGACGAGCTGATCGAGACCTTCTCCCTGAAGGCGCTGGTCGAGGCCTGTTTGCTGCTCGAGGAGGGCGTCGCCGCCGCCCGCGACATCGACCTCGGGATGATGGCCGGGGCCGGGCTGGACCCGCGCCGCGGGCTGTTCCCGCCGTTCATGAAGGCCGACCTCGAAGGCCTCGACGTCGTCCTCGAGAAGCTGGAGAGGGCCGAGCAGACGCACGGCGAGCGCTTCGCCGCGCCGACCGTGCTCAAGCGCCTGGCCGCCCAGGGGCGTCTTGGCCAAAAGAGCGGCCAGGGCTTCTACGCCTACCCGCAGCCCGACGAGGACGACCAGACCGACACGGTCAAGCTCGAGACCCGTGGCGACGTCGCCATCGCCTGGCTGATGAACCCGCCGATGAACGCGATCTCGCCGCAGGTGATCGGGGACCTGGCGACGGTATGGAAGCGCGTCAACGAGGGCGGAGAGGTCGGGGCGATGGTGATCGCCTCGGCGAACCCGGTGGTGTTCTCCGCCGGCGCCGACATCAAGGCGTTCACCCAGATGGACACCGATGGCGGGGCCGAGATGATCAACACCGGGCACGCGCTGCTGCGCGAGCTGGGGTCCAGCCGCGTCTCCACCGTGGCCGCGGTCAACGCCCTCGCCTTCGGCGGCGGCTGCGAGCTGGCGATGGCCTGCGACTTCCGGATCGCGGCCTTCTCGTCGGTGTTCGGCCAGCCCGAGATCAAGCTGGGGATCATCCCCGGGTTCGGCGGCACCCAGAGGCTGCCGCGGCTGGTCGGACCGGAGAAGGCGCTCGAGATGAACCTGATCGGCGACGCGATCACCTCCAGCGAGGCCTTCTCCTACGGGCTCGTCAACCGCATGGTCGGAGACCAGGAGCTGTTCGACACGGCGCTGCAGTGGGCGCGCAAGCTCGCCGGCCAGGCGCCGGTCGCGGTCGAGCAGATCAAGCGCGTCTCCCACAAGGGCGATCTCGACGAGGGCATCGAGGCCGAGAAGGAGGGCTTCGCCAAGGCCTTCCTCTCCGAGGACGCCAAGGAGGGGATCTCGGCCTTCCTCGGCAAGCGGACGCCGAAGTGGCAGGGCAAGTAGCCGCACCCGCGGCGTCCCGGCTCGCGGAGCTGATCCGCGGGTCGTCCTGCACCGTCGCCCTCACCGGCGCCGGGATCTCGGTGCCGTCGGGGATCCCGGACTTCCGCAGCCCCGGCGAGGGCCTGTGGACGAAGGTCGACCCGATGAAGGTCGCCCACATCGACGCCTTCCACCGCGATACGGCGCGGTTCTGGGAGTACTACCGGCCTCGGTTCGAGGCGCTGGCCGAGAAGCGGCCCAACCCCGCCCACTCGGCTCTCGCCGCGCTCGAGCGCCGCGGCCTCCTGGAGTGCGTGGTGACGCAGAACATCGACCTCCTGCACCGCAAAGCGGGCTCGGAGAACGTGATCGAGGTGCACGGCTCGATCGCCACCTCGAGCTGCACCAGCTGCGGCTGCAGCTACCGCCTCGACCAGGTCGAGGCGCTGTTCGAGGACGACGGCGTCGCCACCTGCGGTGGCTGCATGGGCAAGGTAAAGCCCGACGTCGTCCTCTTCGGCGAGCTGCTGCCGGAGGCGGCGATGGCCGAGGCGCAGGCGCTGTGCGCGCGGGCGAAGCTGCTGTTGTGCGTCGGCTCCTCGCTCGAGGTCTACCCGGTCGCCGGGCTTCCCGAGCTGACGCTGGCGGGCGGCGGAGGGGTGGCGATCGTCACCCGCAGCTCGACCCCGTATGACTCCGAGGCCACGGTGCGGCTCGACGGCGATGTCGTCGACGAGCTCGACGCGGTCCTGGCGGCGCTCTAGCCGGCGAGGATCCGGCGCCGGCGCAACACCCGCTCGCAGAGGCGCAGCGTCTCGGCGACGCCCTCGGCGAGGGCGGGGGAGAGCTCCCCGGCGAGCGCCGCGTTCGCGGTCTTTGCGGTGGCCGAGCGCCGGTCGCCGAGCGCGGCCAGATCCGCCGCCTGCTCGGCGCCGGCGCCATCGGCGCCGACCTCGGCCAGCAGCGCCTC
>JBKJZF010000165.1:0-2778 GCA_046715315.1 Solirubrobacterales bacterium
GGGCCGGTCGACCCGCGGCGGGCCTTCGATGTGCATGAGCACGTACCCGCAGCCGGTCTCGGCGACGACTTCGAGCTTCGCGTCCTCGCCGCCGCCGATGTCGTTGATCGCCGCGGCGCCGGCCTCGATCGCGCGGCGGGCGACCTCGGGCGAGAACGTGTCGGCAAGCACCGGCACTGCGGATTGCACCACGAGCTGCTCGATGGCCGGCACCAGCTTCTCCGCCTCGCTTTCGACGCTGACCGGCGGCCCGCTGCGAGCAGCGACAGCGCCGACGTCGAGCATGTCGAACCCCACCTCGACCAAGGCGAGGCCATCGGCGACGGCCTGTTCGGCGGTGCCGCTGCGCGCGGCGGGGTAGAAGGAGTCGTCGGTGACGTTGACGATCCCCGCTGCTCGGGGGGGCGGGAAGGAGAGCGAGCGATCACGCAGGCGCCAGACGGGCATCGCGGCCAACCTTAGTGCCCGCCCCGAGCGCCGCAGACGCCGTAGCTTCAGGGGCGATGCCGCCGCCGCGAGACAGCCTCTCCGCAGCCCAGGCCCGGCGCCTGGCGCTCGCCTCGCAGGGCTTCGGCGCGGCGCGCCCGGCCCCCGCCAGCGCGGGCTGGGGCATCCGCCGCGTCCTCGGTCACGTCGGCCTGCTGCAGATCGACTCGGTCAACGTGCTCTGCCGCGCCCACTACCTGCCGGCGTTCAGCCGCCTGGGGCCCTATCCCGTGGAAACGCTCGACGCCTCCTCGCACAGGGCGCCGCGCCGGCTCTTCGAGTACTGGGGACACGAGGCGTCGCTCCTCCCGGTCGAGCTGCAGCCGCTGCTTCGGTGGCGCATGGCCCGCGCGGCCGACGATGCCTGGGGCGGGATGCGGCGGATCCAGCGCGAGCAGCCGAAGCTGGTCGCCGGCGTGCTCGAGCGGGTTCGCGATCGCGGTCCGGTCGCCGCCTCCGAGCTGGTGGAGGAGCGCCCGCGCCGGACCGGGCCCTGGTGGGACTGGTCAGACACCAAGCGCGCGGTCGAGTGGCTGTTCTGGGGCGGCCAGGTGACCGCGGCGCGGCGGCGCAACTTCGAGCGCCTCTACGACCTCCCCGAGCGGGTCTTCAGCCGGGAGGTCCTGGCCACCCCCACCCCGGCTCCCGAGGACGCCCAGCGGGAGCTGGTCCGCGTCGCCGCGCGCGCCATGGGCGTCGCGACCGAGCGCGAGCTGCGCGACTACTTCCGGCTGCCGCTGGCCGAGGGGCGAGCCCGGGTGGCGGAGCTGGTCGAGGCCAGCGAGCTGGTGCCGGTGCGGGTCGAGGGCTGGGACCGCACGCCCGGCTACCTGCTCGCCGGGGCGACGATCCCGCGGCGAGTCGAGGCGCGGGCGCTGATCGGCCCATTCGACTCGCTGATCTGGGAGCGCTCGCGGGTCCAGCGGCTGTTCGGCTTCCGCTACCGCCTCGAGATCTACGTGCCGAAGCCCAAGCGAGTCCACGGCTACTACGTGCTCCCGTTCCTGCTCGGCGACCGGCTGGTGGCGCGAGTCGATCTCAAGGCCCACCGCGCGCGCTCGGTCCTGCGCGCCCGCGCGGTCCACCCGGAGCCGGGGGCGCCGCCGCAGACGCTGGAGGAGCTTCGCGATGAGCTCGAGCTGATGGCTGGCTGGCTGGGGCTGGACTCGGTCGAGCTGCCCGCTAGCGTCTACGGTACGGGCCGCCCATGAGCCTGCGCTGCGTCTACACCGACCTCGACGGCACCCTCTACGGCAAGCAGGGATCGCTGTTCCGCGACGCCGAGGGGAACTTCTCGATGATGCAGGCGCGCGCGCTCGAAGCCTGCCACCGGGCCGGGGTCGAGGTCGTGATCATGTCCGGGCGGCGCGAGCAGCAGGTCAGCTCGGACGCCCGCGTGATGGGCCAGAGCTCCTACATCTACGAGGCCGGCTGCGGGGTCGCGATCGACCTCGAGCGCACCTATCTGGTCGGCGATTGGTCCGAGGGAGAGGGGACGCCGGCGCAGCGGATGCTCGACGCGGGCATCCCCGACCTGTTGTTCGAGCACTTCGGCGACAGCCTCGAGTGGCACCGCCCGTGGCACACCGACCGCCAGCTCTCGCACCTGTTCCGGGGCTCGGTGGACGTCTCCGAGGCGAACGCGCTCCTGGTCGAGCGCGGGCACACCGACCTGCGCTTCCTCGACAACGGAGCGATCAACCGCCCGATGGAGGCGATCGAGGGGCCCGCCCACGCCTACCACCTCGTCCCCGGGGGAGCCAGCAAGGCGAAGGCGGTCGCCTTCCACATGCGGGCGCGCGGTTACGACCCGGAGAGCTGCATCGCCGTCGGCGACTCGCTCGAGGACCTCGACACCGCCGACCCGGTCGGGCGCTTCTTCATGGTCGCCAACGGCCCCGAGCGCGATCCCGGCGTGCGGGAGGCGATCGCCGGCCGCGAGAAGGTGACGGTCACCGAGGGCGCGATGGGCGACGGCTTCTACGAGGCCGTGATCTCCACGCTGGCCGAGCACCGCTAGCCCGCCGGAACTAGCGGCGAAGCCGCGGGTCGCGCGTATGGGCCTGCCGGGTAAGGCTCCGCGCCCTAACCCGCCGGGACCGGACGCGAAGCGGAGGATCCCGGCGGAGTTATCCCCTCGATGAGATTCGACTTCACAGACGAGCAGCGCGAGATCAAGGAGACCGCGCGCAAGTTCGTCCTCGACCGCTTCAAGCCCGCCGTCGTACGCGAGCTCGCCGAGAGCGGGAGCTACAACGACGAGCACTGGAAGGAGATCGCCGACCTTGGCTG
>JBKJZF010000166.1:0-12491 GCA_046715315.1 Solirubrobacterales bacterium
TAGCTGACGCCGGCGGCGGCGATCACGACCGCCACCAGCTGCAGGCGGCCGCGAAAGCGGGAGCCGATCGCGAGGATGGCGTGCAGGGCGACGGGGAGCGGCACCAGGCCCCCGCGCGAGCCGGTCAGAAACACGCCGGCGGTGCAGACCACGGCCGCGGCGAGCGCGGAGAGGCGGGCGAGGGGGGCGGTTCGCAGCGCGGCGGCCAGGCCCAGGGCCAAGACCAGCGACGCGACCAGGATCGTCGCCAGCTCGTTCGGGTTGTCGAGCCCGCCCGAGAGGCGGACCGCCTCCGCGCTCCCCTCGGGGGCGACGAACAGCAGGCCGTATATCGCGTCAAGCGTGGCGCCAGCGACGAACGCGGCCACGACCCCGATCGCCTGGCGGGGCGTGCGCACGGCGGTGAAGATGATCAGGACCAGGATGGCGCTGAGCGCCAGGCGGAAGAGCGCGTCCCGCGTCTGCGCGGGGTCTTCGGCCCACAGCTGGCCGAACGCGATCCAGCCCAGCAACAGAACCAGCGCGTAGCTGACGGTGGGATGCGCGGTCAGGAAGTCGGCCCGCGCCCCGCCCCGCCGCGTCAAGGTCGCCAGCCAGGAGATCGCGAGCAGGAGTCCGGCGAACTTGGCGAAGCTCACGGCCGACCCGCTCAGCCCCGGCACCTCGACGATGAACGCGAGCGAGGTGAACAGGACCAGACCGACGTAGAGGTTGGCCAGGACCACCAGGGTGAATGCGAGCGCCAGCGCGACCACTATCGCCAGCGCCGGATCGGCTCCGGCCAGCACTCCGACCGCGCCGGCGAGGAAGGCAAACGCGGCCGGCAGGCCCAGCCTCCTGAGCTGCACTACCGTGGCCACGGCCGCATTGTCGCTGATCAGGGACTCGGACCTCCCGCAGGACCCGCCCCCAGGCTCAGCGCCGGCGGGCCATGGGCAACCGCTCGAGCAGCGAGCCAGCGCGACGCTTGACCGGCTCGCGCAGCGACTCCGGCAGCCGCCGGGCGGCGCGACGCAGGCCTCGCTCGGGGCCTGCGAGCAGACGCGAGGGATGCAGCCGGGGAGCGACGACCACGGTGCAGACCGGTCGGGCGGAATCGGCGAAGCGCCCCTTGAATTGCTCCTCGCCGAGCAGCATGTCGTACTCGGTGGCGCCCTCGTCCGCGGCCGCTCGGATCGTCTGGGCGAAGAGGACGGAGCCCACGCTGCTGTCCGCCCAGGCCGGATCGAACCCAGCCTGGTAGTAGGCGAAGCGCTCGCCCACGCGCCAGCCATACCAGCCGGACACCGGCTCCTCGTCAACCTCCAGGAAGCAGAGTCGCAGCCAGCCCCGTTCGAGTGCCGCGGAGGCGAAGTCCGAGTGGAAGGCGCGCGCCCGCTGCCCGGTCAACGACGAGGTGCCTTGCCGAGAGGCCCAGCGCATGTCGTGGAGCTGGAACAGCGTCGCCATGTCGGCGACCACCTCCTCGTCCGCTTTGCACCAGCGCACCCGCACCTCGTGCTCGCGCTCGAGCGCGCGGAGCTTGCGGCCCACCTGGCTTCGGAGGTTGCGGCTGCGCGAGGCGAGGTACTCCTCCCAGCTGCGGCCGGCGAGCCGCACGCTGGGGAGGGTGGAACGGCGGTCGATGAGCGGATTGGCGCCGTATCCGCTTGCCAGCGAGAGCTCCCTCCACCAGGCCGCGTCGGCGTCGACGTTCTCGAGCACGAGCGCCCTCCGGGGGCCCGATCCAGAGCGCAGCGCGCGTCCGACCGCCGCGGCCACCGCGGCCTCCCGCCCCGGGGCCGAGACCGGATGGAAGTGATCGCCGAGACCCGAGCCGGCGAAGCGCGCCGTTCGCGAGCGACCGCCGCCCCCGATCACGAGCGGCAGGAGTCCCTGGAGCGCGCCCTCGGAGTCGCGCACGACGCCGACCAGCGGCTCCTGCCCGTTACCGTAGTGGCGATGCCAGACCAGGAACCACTCGGGGGTGACGAAGGCGTTTCCTCGCGCGACGGCGAGCTTCCGCCATTCTTCCTCGAGCCCCTGAAGCTGACCGGGCTCGCGAACCAGCTCGACCTCGGCCCGGGGATTCCTGTCCGCGGATGGCATCGTCGGGGAGCATAGGCTTTGGCGCGAATATCCGAGCCGCACTCGCGCGGTTACCCGGACTTCTTCAGCTCCGCCCGCAGCCTCTCGCTGCCGATCGGGTCCCAGATCCGCCCCGGCGAACTGGGCGGCTATTACATCGACTTCAGCCTCAAGGCGGCGGCGCCGCATTGGCCCCCGCGCTGGCTCGTCGACTCGGGCGAGAACCATGTCGTCGCGGCGCAGTGGGGCCTTGGGTGCTTCGAGCGTCATCTGAAGGGGGAGGGGGAGATGTGGCTCACCGCGGCGATCGATGCGGCCAACCACTTCCTCGACGAGCAGGATGACGGCGGAGGCTGGCTTCACCCGGACCCCATGCGCCACACCTTCCACGTCGAGCCACCCTGGATCTCGGCGATGGCCCAGGGGGAGGGCGCGAGCCTGCTGGTGCGCGCGCACGCCGCCAGCGGCGACGACCGCTTCGCCGAGGCGGCCCTCCGAGCGCTTCGGCCGATGGCGGTGATGACCACCGACGGGGGCGCTTGCGCCCCGCTCGGAGGCGGCTTCTTCCTCGAGGAGTACCCGACCGATCCGCCCTCCCACGTCCTCAATGGCGGCATCTTCGCCCTCTGGGGGTACTACGACGTCGCCGTTGCCCTCGGTGACGCGGACGCACGCAATCAGTTCGAGGAGGGGGTCGGCACGCTGGCCGAGAACATCGATCGCTGGGATACCGGCGCCTGGTCCCGATACGACCTCCTGCCGCGCAGGCTGGTGAATGTGGCCAGCTCCTTCTACCACGCCCTCCACATCGGCCAGCTGAGCGCGATGCAGTTGCTCGCCCCCCGGCCGCAGGTTGCCGCCGCGGTGGAGCGCTTCGAGGCCTATCAGCGCTCCCGCCCCCACCGCCTCCGGGCATTCATGCGCAAGGCGCTCTTCCGCGTGCTCGTCCCGCGTCACCGCCTGCTCGCGCACAGGACGCCGTTCGGGCACGCCACGCCCCGAGATCGCGAGCAGGGGTCGGCCCGGAGCGGTCAGCGAACATAGTGGCCGCCAACCCGGTGCGACTCGCCGTGTACACCGACTACGCCTACCACCGGGTCGGCGACGAGGTCTACGCCGAGCGCGCCTTCGCTCTCTTCCTCGGCGCCCTCCGCCGGCGGGTCGATCGCCTCGTCCTGGTCGGGCGGCTCAGCGCTGAGGGCGCGACCGCGCGGTATCCGGTCGGCGAAGGGGTGGAGTTGGTGGCGCTGCCGTTTTATTCGAGCCTCTCGCGCCCGTTTCGGGTGCTGCCGTCCCTGCTTCGCTCCCTGAGGATCTTCTGGAGATCGCTGCCGGGGGTCGATTGCGTCTGGCTCCTGGGCCCACACCCTCTCGCCGTCGCCTTCGCGGTGCTCGCCGCGGCGCGCGGCAAGCGGGTGGTGCTCGGCGTTCGCCAGGACATGCCCGCGTACGTTCGCAGCCGTCATCCCGGTCGCCCGGCGCTACGAGCGGCGGCGCTGCTGCTGGAGGGCGCGTTCAGGGCGCTGGGCCGCCTGTTCGGGGTGATCGCCGTCGGCCCCGAACTGGCCGCCAACTACCGCCGCTCGCGTGACGTCCTGGAGATCACCGTCTCATTGGTCGGCAAGAGCGACCTCGTCGAGCCCGAGGTTGCGCTCCGGCGCCCGTACGCCGGCGAGCTGCAGGTTCTCGCCGTCGGCCGCTTGGAGGCCGAGAAGAACCCCCTGCTCCTGGCCGACGTGCTGACCCTCCTCAACCGCGAGGAAGCGCGCTGGCGGCTGGTGGTCTGCGGCGAGGGCGACCTCAGCGAGGAGCTCGAGGCCGGCCTCGCCCGCCTCGGTCAGAGCGATCGTGCCGAGCTGCGGGGATACGTGCCGTTCGGCGAGGAGCTGAGGAGGCTCTATCGAGACAGCCACGCCTTCCTGCACACCTCTTGGACCGAGGGCCTCCCTCAGGTGCTGCCGGAGGCGTTCGCGGCCGGGCTCCCGGTGATCGCGACCGACGTGGGCGGGATCGGCGAGGCGGTCGGGGACGCAGCGCTGATGGTGCCGTGCGGAGATGCCGATGCGGCCAGTCGCGCGCTGCGCTCCGTGGCCGGCGATCCGCAACTGCGGGAGAGGTTGGTGCGGGCAGGTAACGAATACGTGAACTCCCGCACGATCGAGGCCGAGACCGAGCGGGTCGGCACATTCCTTCGGGACGCTCGCTGAGCCCCGGGGCATGCCGGAGGCCGCGAGGCGATCTCAGCGCGCGCGCCCGTCCCCGCGTGCCGGCTGGCGTTCGCGTGCCGGCTGGCGGTTCGGGGCCGCCTCGGCCGTCTCGGGCGCGGAGGTGACCGGGACCTCCTCGGGTTCGCCGGGACCCTCCGATGGGCGGACCTCCCCGGGTCCCCCGGGGCCTGTCGAGTGGTAGTAGTAGTCGCTCTCGGGCCGGGAGGTGCCGACCAGGGCGAACCCGACCGGGACGATGTCGTTGCCGGCCAGGAGCTCGGCCAGTTCTTGGAGCTTGTCGAGGCGGGTTAGGCCGATCCTGGTGACCACCAGGACAGCGTCGACCGTGCGCGCCAGGGGGAGCGTGTCGACCACCGCGGTCAGAGGTGGGGAGTCGACGATCACGTAGTCGGCCCGAGCCTTTGCGTCCCCCAGCAGGCGCTGCGCCGTGTGCAGCGAGTAGAGCTCGCTCATCCCGGCCCCTGCGTAGTCGGCGAGCAGGAGCTGCAGGTTCGGCCCGAAGGGCGTCGTGGTAATGAGCGCGTCGTCGATCGAGACGTCCCCCAGCAGGGTGCCGACGACCCCGCGGTCCACGGTGAGGCCGAGCGCCTGGGCGATCACCGGCCGGCGCAGGTCCGCCTCGATCAGGATCACCCGGTCTCCGGCCAGCGCCAGCGAAGCGGCCAGGTTGAGCGCCGTCGATGTCTTCCCCTCGGCGGGGGCCGAGCCGGTGATCAGGACCGACTGGGATTCAGCCGGGTTGCGCCTCGCGGCCGAGATGTTCGCGCGCAGCGTTCGGTACGCCTCCTTGGTCGGAGGGGAGATCGCGTTCGGGCCGAGCGGACGGTCCTTGCGGGCCACGTCCCGCGGCACTCGGGCGAGGATCGGGAGCTGGTAGCGGCTGCGGAGTTGCTCCTCCCGTCGCAATCGGGGATCGAGCGTTTGCGCGGCGAAGGCGCCGGCGATGCCGAGCACGAGCCCGGCGAACAGGGCGCCGACCACGGTCAGCATCGGGCGCGGGGACGCGGCCGAGATGGGGGGCACGGCCTCGGTCTCCACCCTGACCGTCGGATCCGAGCCCGCGCGGAGGACCTCGAGCTGCACGATCTGCGCCTCGAGCTCCACATCGGGGCTGCCGCCGGTCCCGCCGGCCTGCACGCGATCCTCCAACTGGGGGAGGATCTTGTCGATTTGCGCCTGCAGGGCCTCCGTGCGGTCCGTGATCATGCCGTTCGCGAACGCGTTCGCCAGGTCGGCCGCCTCCTCCGGCGTCGAACTGCTCGCCGTGATCGAGACGAGGTTGCTCGAGGCCACCGGCTCGGCGGTCACGTCGCGCTGCAGCGAGCGGGCGCTGTCGTCGACCCCCAGCTCGGCCCTCGCCTGCTCGGCGACATCGATGCTGGTCGCCAGGACGGCGGCGGTCTCGACGTCGCGGGTGGGGTCGTTCGAGGCGCGGAACAGGCCGAGCCTGGCCAGCACCGGGTCCTCGGAGGGAACCGGGGTGATCAGCAGGTCGGCGGTGGCCTCATAGACCTTGTCGGCGGTGAGCAGGTATGCGCCGGCGGCCGCCAGGGTGATCAGGACGGCGATCACCACTATCCAGATCCGCTCGCGCAGGACCTCGACGTATAACCGGAGGCCGGCCTGCTCGCCGGGAGGGTGCAGCCAGTCGGGTGCGGAGCGGTTGTCCGGTTTGCTTGGCATCGGGATCGGGAGGCGCGATTGTCGCAGGTGCCTGCGGCGGCGGGATGGCCGAGGGCGGCTGCGGCCCGGATCGCGAGATCTCGGCCGCTAACCGCCGTTGGTTTCGAATCGCTCCCGCGCGGCCTCGATCCGCGAGCCGAGCGGGTTCTGCTCCGCGGCGAGCTCGAACTCACGACGGGCTCGAGCCGGCTGATCGTCCTCGTACAGCGCCGCCAGGAAGTAGTGGATGGCCCACTCCTCCGGCCGCTTCCGGGCTGCCCGCTCGAAGGCGTCGATCGCGCGCGCCTCGTCGCCGGCCGCGCGGGCGATCCCCCCCTCCGCCAGCAGCGGGTCCTCGTCGAGCGGGTTCAGCGCCCGGGCGCGGTCGAGGTCCTCGAAGGCGCCCTCAAGGTCGGTGGTCCAGGTGTCGTATGCCTGGTTGACGTAGCTCTCGCTGAGGTAGGGGGGGAGGACGCTGAGCGCGAGGATGGCGGCGCCGGCCACGATCAGCCGGCGCCCCAGCCCGCGCCGGAACGAGCGCGTCTCCCCCAGGATCGTGGGAGCGCACGCGGAGCCAAGCAGTGCCAGGACCGGAGCTGTCAGCGCCGGGAAGGGAAAGTGCCAGTCGATCGAAGCGTGCGCCAGCCAATAGGCCCCGGCGGTGAGCGCAGATGCGGAGAGGGCGGCGGCTGCCGGCCCCATCCTGCGAGCTCGCAGAGCGCCTCCGAAGGCGCAGACGAGCGCCAGCGCGAGCAGCGCCAGGCCCGGTACCCCGAGCTCGCCCAGAACCTCGAGCTCGATGCTGTGGGCGTCGTGGACGCTCTCCAAGCCCTCCGCGCTGCGCCCGCGCAGGTAGCTGTAGTAATAGCCGCCGCCGCCGGTGCCCAGCAGCGGGTCCTCTCCCACGTCGTCGAGCGCCACGCGCCAGAGGTCGTCCCGCTCGGTGCCGGCGTTGAACGCGAACCTGGTCGACCCGCCCTCCTCGTGGGGGGTGCCGCTGGTCTGGAACTCCTCGGCCCGGTCGCCGATCCACTCGATCGGATCGCCGGTCGCGATCACGAAGCCGGCGAGGCCGGCCACGGCGAGGCCGACGGCCCCAACGGCGACGGCGCGATTCGCCCGCCGCAGCGTCGCCTCGGAGGCGGGGAAGCGGCGCTCCAGCAAGGCCGCGACCGCCCCGAGGGCGATCGCGATCCCGGCGCCGAGGGTGACCGCGCGGCCGGCGGCGTGCAGATCGGAGAGCGTCTGCTGCCGCCCGAGCTCGTTGGCGGCGTGGTAGAGGTCGGTGAGCGCCGGGAGGACGACCAGCGCCGGCACCACCGCCAGGGCGAGCCAGCCCACCGCCCTGGCGCGGTCGCGGCTCGCCACCACGTAGACGACCAGCGCAATCCCTCCGGCGAGAATCGACGCCCGGCTCTGGCTCAGCACCCCGAGCTGAAGGCATAGCGTCGCCACTCCGAGCGAGAGTGCTCGCAAGCGCCAGTCGAGCTCGCGCGTGGCGGCCAAGCCCACCGCTGGCCAGAGCGCGATCAAGAAGAACGCCGCGTTCGCGTTGCGGTAGCCGATCGGGTACTGAAGGGTCCCCGTGTCCAGGACCTGGAGCACGTCGTCGGTGCTCATCATCGTGCCCACCGTCAGGGCGCCGGCGAACAACCCCGCGAACGCAAGCGGAGCCATCGCCAACTGGATGCGGGCGCCGAGCAGGTCGCAGAGCCAGAGCCCGAGCCCGAAGGCCATCGCGTAGGTGAGGATCCGCTGCGCATCCTCGACGGCAACGTCGGGAGAGGGGCTCCAGAGCGCGGAGAGCGCCGACCACAGCCCCAGCGCGATCAGCGCGCCCAGCCCCAGCGCGGGCCAACCGTGCAGCCGTGCACGCCGGGGGGCGAACAGCGCCAACAGGATCAGCCCCACGGCGAGGACCACCGTCCCCGGGTACAGGGCGGTGCCGAACCAGCCGCCGTACTGCCAGGCCCAGACCGCCCAGAGGGCGGCGAGGAGCCCCAGCACGACCAGTCCGGCCAGCGCGATCCCGGCGCTCTTGGCCGCCGGCGCGCCGGGCTCGTGCTCGCCGGGCTCGCCGTGCGCTTGCTCGGGGTCGGGCATCGCGGGGACGCTAGCGGACCGCGCAGTCGGCGGCCAGACTTGGCCTAAGGGTCCTGCCAGCGGCGGTCGCCCGCCGCGAACAGGCTGACGTCGGTCAGCTTCGCGAACTGCGCGTAGCGCTGGGCCGCGCTGTAGAGCGGGTGGCAGGCGGTCAGGACCAGCCGGTCGTAGCCGACGTTCTCGACGATGCCGACGTCGTCGGGGTCGACGATCTCGTGGTTCTGCACGGTGTAGGTGAAGGTCCCGTACGGCATCTGCAGGATGATCTCGTCCCCGGGCTGGATCTCGTCGATGCGGCGAAACGGCGCCAGGTAGGTCGTGCGGTGGCCGGCTATCCCCATCGTCTCGCCCTGGCCGGGGAAGGCCGAGCCGTCGCCGACGTCGGCGAGCTCGCCGCTGTTGGCGAGCGTGTAGTGGCCGGGACCGCGCTGCAGGCTGGCGGTGTCCGTGCCCTCGACGACGACGATGTCGAGGTCGATCCGCGGGATCAGGATCCGGCCGATTCCCTCGCCGCGCTCGACCTCATGCTCGAAGGCGTCCGCCAGCACGTCGACCCTGTCGGCGAGCTCCTTCTCGCTCAGCGCCCGGCGCAGCAGGCCCTGGCTGGGGAAGCTCTCCTCCAGCTCGGCAAGCTGGTCTTCGGCCTCGCCCTGGCGCAGAGAGCCGTAGATCGACGACAGCGGCTCCTCCCAGGCGAGGGTGAGGCCGACGTCGGCCATCACCACCAGCCCGGCGGTGGTCAGCGCGATCGAGATAACTCGAAGGAAGCGGTGCATCGTCCCTAATCATGGTCTACGGGGCCGACCCTTCGCGGCGGCGTCCGTGCGACACTCCCCCGCCACGATGGAGCCCGGAGCGTCCCGAACCACCTCGTGTGAGGCCGACCAGGCCGAGATCGGGCGCGTGCTGTTGCTCTACTCGGGGGGCCTCGACACGTCGGTGATGCTGCATTGGATCCAGGCCCAATACGGGGCCGAGGTCGTCACCCTCACGGTCGAGCTGGGCCAGCCCGGCGAGGACTACGAGGCGGTCACCGGCAAGGCACGCCAGCTCGGGGCGCTGGAGACGATCGTCGCTGACGCCCGCGAGGAGTTCGTCCGCGACTACGTCATTCCGGCGATCAAGACCAACGCGCTCTACGGCGGCGGCTACCCGTTGTTCACCGCCCTCGCCCGGCCGCTGATCGCCAAGCTGGCGGTCGAGCAGGCGCACGCCTCGGGCTGCGACACGATCGCCCACGGCTGCACCGGCAAGGGCAACGACCAGGTCCGCATCGATGGCACCGTCTCCGCGCTCGACCCCGAGCTGAAGATCCTGGCGCCGGTCCGCGATTGGAGCATGGGCCGCGAGGAGGAGCTTGAGTACGCCCGCGAGCACGGAATCCCGCTCAAGGGCGGGACCGGGGTCAGCCCCTACTCGATCGACGACAACCTCTGGGGGCGCTCCTCGGAGGGCCGCGAGATCGAGGACCTCAGCGCGCCCCCGGCAGACGACGTCTTCCAGCTCGTCACCCGCCCGGAGGAGGCGCCCGACGACGCCCAGCTGCTGCGGGTCGGCTTCGAGCGGGGCGTCCCCGTCTCGCTCGACGGCGAGCGGCTCGGCCTGGTCGAGTTGATCGAGCGCGCCGCCGAGGCCGGGCAGCGCCACGGGGTCGGGATCGTCGACCAGATCGAGGACCGGATCGTCGGCCTCAAGGTGCGCGACCTCTACGAGGTCCCGGCGGCTGCGATCCTGCTGACCGCCCACCGCGAGCTGGAGAAGCTCGTCTCGACGATCCACCAGAACAACTTCAAGCGGATGCTCGAGGACAAGTGGGCGTACCTCTGTTACGCCGGCCTCTGGCTGGAGCCCCTGCGCGCCGACCTCGACGCGTACATGGACTCGGCCAACGAGTTCGTCACCGGCGAGGTCACCGTCAAGCTCTTCAAGGGCTCGGCCTCGGTCGTCGCCCGCAGCTCGCCGCACGCCCTCTACGACCGCTCGCTGGCGGGGTTCGGCGAGAGCGGGGGACAGTTCAGCCAGGCGGCCAGCCCGGGCTTCATCGAGCTGTTCACGCTGCAGAGCCGCCTCGCCCATCGAGTGCGCGAACGCGGCTCCGACGGGTAGGTTTGTGGTCGTGAGCGCCTTCTACGAACTGGTCGGCCGCATCGTCGTTCGCCGGACCTGGCGGCGGTTGCGCCGCAAGATCAAGATCGCGGGCGCGATCGGGGTCGTCCTGATCGGCATCGGCGGCTACCTGGCCGCCACCCGCCAGCCTCCCGAAGGCTGATTGCCGGCGCCTGATCGGCCCCTGGGAGGGCGCTCTTATGTCAACTTGGAGAGCAATCGCTCGCGTTGCCCTAACGATTCGCTAGGATTGCGCCTTCAGCACCGCCGAGTTTTCCGGGTTCCTACCCGGAGGAGCGGGGGAACCGCTGGGAGAAGCGACCTTCGGGAAGCGCCTCCCCGGGGCGAATCGCGACAGACGTCGTGTAGGGCCATCCTTCGGCCCGAGCCCGTCAGCTAACCCCGTAGGCCCGAGAAGGAATATGGAAACCGGAACAGACACCCCGCCCGTCAGTGGCCGCCGTGATCCCGGCGCGTCGATCCGCAGCCTGCGCTGGTCCGCCGCCGCGGGCGCGCTCGCGATCGCCGCAATCGTCGCCCTTTCGGCCGTCCGCGCCGACGCTCAGAGCGTCGATCAGCTTCAGGCCAAGATCGACTCGGCCCAGAGCGAGGCCCAGAGCCTCGCCGCCAAGATCGAGTCGGGCTCGGCCCAGCTCGCCGAGACCCGGGCTCGGGCCGTCTCGGCCGCCACCCGCGAGGCCCGGCTTACCTCGGTGCTGGCCGCCGGCGAGGAGCGCGAGGCTCAGCTTCAGGTCGACGTCGAGCGCTCGCAGGCACGCCTCGCCGAGGCCCGCGCCCGGCTGGGCCAGGCGCTCGACGCCCTCTCCGAGCGGCTGATCGCGATCTACAAGAACGGGGCCCCCGACGAGACGATGCTGCTGTTGGACTCCGAGGGCTTCGACGACCTGACCACCCGGGCGACGCTCTTGCACCGCATCCAGGAGGCCGACCAGAGCCTCGCCATCAGGGTGCGCGCGCTACGCGCCGACGTCGCCGATCGGTTCGCCGCGGTCTCCGAGGCCCGTGACGCGCAGGCCGCTCACAACGACGAGGTGGCCGACGCCCGCGACCAGATCGCGGCCGCGAGAGCCCGCGCCGAGACCGAGGCGGCCGCGCTCGAGCAGGCTCGCTCCGAGCAGGCGGGCTCCCTCGAGAGTCTGCGCTCGCAGGTGGCCGGCTGGGAGCAGGACGTCTCCGACGCCGAGGCCGTCTCCGCCGCGCAGGCGCAGGAGACCGTCGCCGGCTGGGTCGGCGAGTGGGCGATTCCGGCGGCGATCGTGATCTGCGAGTCCGGCGGCAACTACGGCGCGGTCAACCCCTCTTCCGGGGCAGGCGGCGCCTACCAGATCCTTCCCTCCACCTGGCGCCTCTACGGCGGTCGCGGCCTCCCTCAGAACGCGCCGCCCGCCGAACAGGACCGGATCGCGGCGATGATCTGGGCCGACTCGGGCGGCTCCGCCTGGGTCTGCGCCGGCTAGCGCCCGGCGTCTCACGTCCACGGGATGGCGCGTTCCTTCGGAATATCCGAAGAAACCCGCCACGGACACCCCTAGGACGAGGAGAGGACGGTGTCTGTGGGGCCGCCCGGTGCGTGCGGCCGGTCGATGCCGCCTTCGCGCACCGACGCGGCTGCCTCGGCGGCCTCGGCGGAGTCGGGGTCGATCGTCCAGTCGGCGTCGCGCAGGACGAAGATCGCCCCGGCGAGGACCGCGAGCACGCCGGCGCCGGCGACCGCGTAGCTGGCCCGCGGATCGAGGGTCGAGGCGACCACTCCGCCGATGACGAAGCCGATGCCGGGCATCGCCGAAGCGGTCGCCTCCAGCATCGCCACCACACGCGTCTGGTAGGCGTTCGCCGTGAACGCCTGGATCGCGGTGACCAGTGCCACCCACTGCACGCCGTTGCCGATCCCACCGACCACGGATGCGGCGCAGGCGACAGCCAGGGTCGGCGCCGCGCTGGTCCCCAGGTAGGCGCCGCCGATCGCGACCGTGCTCACCGCCAGCAGCACGGGTAGTGCGACCCGGCTCAGCACGGCGAAGGCGAAGCTGCCGACGACCATGCCCGCGCCCCAACTCGCGAGCAGGCCGCCGTAGCCCGCGTCCCCGGCGCCGAGCGTGTCCTTGGCGAAGACGACCTCGATCGGGATGACGACGGCGAAGAAGACGAACGCCAGCGCTTGCGCCCCCATCAGCCTGCGCAGCAGGGGGTTGTCGCGGACGTAGCGCAGCCCCTGGCGCAGACGGGCGACGACGCGATCGGCCTCCACCTCGGCGGCGGGCAGCGCCCTGGCGGTAGCGAGCAGCGCCGCGACGGCGAGGAAGG
>JBKJZF010000167.1:0-12316 GCA_046715315.1 Solirubrobacterales bacterium
CCGCGCTCAGCGATGCCCAGCGCGATCTCCTGCGCCGGCGTCTCGGCGCGCGCGTCAGCGCCGTAGAACAGGACGCCCGCGGACAGGCGCGCAACCGCGAGCTCGCCCTGGAGCGCCTCCGCGACAAGCTCGCCGAGGGCCTGCACGAGCTCCCCGAGCGCCGGCCGACGCGCCCGACCCGCGGCTCGCGCGAGCGCCGTCTGGAGGGCAAGCGGCGCGCCTCGCAGACAAAGCGCCGGCGCCGCCCGCCGGCGCCCGACGAGTAGGCCCGGGCCTAGATGATTGATCCCATGGCCTCGCGTGCGCGAGGGCGCGCGGGACCGAGTCCGGGCGTGGACGGCGGACGAAGCCCGTGCCCGGAGGCACGGACGAGGACGACGGGCGCGATCCGGCGACGGTATCCGCGCGTCAGTCGCGTGCGTGACGCCGTGGGATCACTCATCTCAGAGGCCGTGCTCGAGCGCGCCCTTGACCGAGGCGTCGAGGGCGTTGAGGCGGTGCAGCGCGAGCGCCTCCGCGGAGGCGAAGCGGCTGCCGCCATCGGGGCCGTGGTGGCTGAGCACGCAGTTGAGCAGGGCCAGGCGGCGCTCGTCGGCCAGATCGCTAGCGGCCCCGGTGATGATCTGGGCGCCGACCGTGAGGTGGCCGAGCAGGCGCCCTTCCTCGGTGACGCCGAACTCGGCGCCGTAGGTGAACTCTCGCGCCTTGCCGATGTCGTGCAGGACCGCCGCGGCCATCAGCAGGTCGGAGTCGAGGCGGGGGTGAAGCTGGCAGAGCTCGCCGACCAACGTGGCGACCGAGACCGTGTGCTCGTTCAGGCCCCGCAGATAGGCGTGGTGGCCGCCCCTGGTGCAGGGCGCGCGGCGAAACTCGGACGCCAGGGGCTCGGTGAAGAGGACCCTCTCAACCACCTTCGCCAGACCCGGGTCGGCGATCTCGCGCGAGAGGTGCTCGAGGAACCCCTCGAGGTCGGAGGCCGAGCGGTAGGCGGCCGGCAGGAACTCCTCCGGCTCCCACTCCCCCCCGTCCAGTCTGCGGGCGTCGTCGAGCTCGGCGACGAGCTCGCCACGGAAGCGCTCGACCCGCCCGCGCGCCCAGACGGCGTCGCCGCGCTCGAAGCGCAGGCCGATGCGGTCGGCCTCCCTGAAGGCGCGGGCCGAGATCGAACCGGTGCGGTCGCGAAGCTCGACCGAGAGGTAGGAGGAGCCGTTGCGCGCGGTCGATCGGTCCTTGCGAACGCAGGCGAAGCGGCCGGCGAATCGCTGACCGGGGCGCAGCTGCACCACCGGCGTGCCTTCGTCGGCGCTGAGGGCTGTCACCGTCGCGGCTTCCACGCCCCCCGATGATG
The DNA here is from genome assembly GCA_046715315.1 of Solirubrobacterales bacterium. Classification (GTDB taxonomy): domain Bacteria; phylum Actinomycetota; class Thermoleophilia; order Solirubrobacterales; family 70-9; genus JBDTSW01. The sequence continues at coordinate 1,349 of JBKJZF010000167.1, forward strand.
CAACCAGGGGCGGACGGTCACCGACCGGCCCGGGGACGGGGCCGCGATAGTCTCAATCGATCGACGCATTGATCTGGGAAGGAGATCCGCCGGAGCTTCGGGCGCCCGTCCTGATCGCCGCCTTCGCGGGCTGGAACGACGCCGCCGGCGCGGCCACGACCGCGCTGGAGGCCGCCGCTGTCGACCTCGACGCCGACGTCATCGCCCGGATCGACCCCGAGGAGTTCTTCGACTTCCAGGTGGCCCGCCCGTCGATCCGGCTCACCGAGGGCCAGACCCGCAGCGTCGAGTGGCCATCCAACATCTTGGTCGCGGCTCGGGCGCCCGGCGCCGAGCGCGACCTGGTGCTGATCAGCGGGGTCGAGCCCAACCTGCGCTGGCGCACCTTCGCCGGGGCGATCGTCGAGGCGTGCGAGCGGCTCGGAGTCGAGATGGTGGTGACGCTCGGGGCGCTGATCGCCGACGTCGCGCACACTCATCCGGTGCCGATCACCGGCTTGGCCTCCGACCCCGAGCTGGTCGAGCGGCTGAGCCTGAACCGGTCCAACTACGAGGGGCCGACGGGGATCGTCGGCGTGATTCACGACCAGTGCCGCCAGCGGGGGCTGGCTTCGGCGAGCCTGTGGGCCGCGATCCCCCACTACGTCGCCGCGGTGCCCAACCCGAAGGCCGCCCTCGCCCTGCTGCGCCGGCTCGAGGGGCTGACCGGGATCGCGGTCGAGGCCTCCGAGCTCGAGGACGCGATCGAGCGGTTCGACCAGCAGGTCGACCGTGCGGTCTCCGCCAACCCCGAGATCCAGGAGCTCGTCCAGCGCCTCGAGGCCGAGCAGGAGGCCAGCCTCGGCCTCGGCGAGGAGGTCCCCGACGGCGACGAGCTAGCCCAGGACTTCCAGCGCTTCCTCCGCCAACGGGGGACAGACGACCCCCGCCCGAACTAGCGACGAAGTCGCGGTGCAGGCGCAAGGGCCTGCCGGGTAAGGCTTCGCGCCCTAACCCGCCGCCCCCGGACGCGAGGCGGAGGAGGCGGCGGAGTTATTCTCAGGCTTCGGACGCGGGGCAGATCAGGCGGTAGTCGCACCAGGAGCAGATCTGGTGTGAGGGGCGGGGCTCGAAGTCCTGGCTTTCGATCCCGCCGGCAACCTCGAGCACGGTGCGCTCGACCCGCTCGGCGTCGTCAGGCTGGGCGGGGACGGGGACCCGGGCGTCGTCGAGGACGTACCAGTAGCTCCCCACCGCGGCCTCGATCTGCCACGCCTCGCGGGCTCCCAGCCGGTAGAGCGCGAGCTGCACATCCCCGCTCGGCGAGGCCCCCGCGGGCTGCTCGCCGGTCTTGTAGTCGATCAGCTCATAGCCACCGTCGGAGGTCCGGTCGACGCGATCGACCCGCCCGCGGAGCTGGTGCGGGCCGATGCGGAAGTTGAAGCCTCGCTCGAGCCAGACGGGGCTCGAATCCGCGTTCAGATGGCGCTCGTGGTAGCGGGTGAGCGCGGCCACGGCCCGGTCTCGATACTGGAGCTCGTCGTCGGAGGCGCCGAACCCCGCGCGCCGCCAGCCCGCCTCGAACAGCGACAACAGCCGGTTGAGGCCGCCGGCGCTCGCCTCGTCGGCGATCCCGGCCTCCGCCGAGCGCAGCTCCTCGGCGTGAAAGCGCTCCAGCACCTGGTGGATCAGGATGCCGAAGCGCTGGTTGATCGTCGGCTCCTGCGGGATCGCGAAGACGCGCGCGAACTTGTACTTCAGCGGGCAGGTCCGGTAGAGGCCGATGTCGGAGGCCGAGAGCTTGAGGCCGTCGCCCCGTCGCGGGATGAACTGGTCCAGCGTCGGCTCGCTGCGCGACTCGACCAGGCTCCTGCGAGCACCCTCGTCGCGCTCGTCGGCGACCACGTAGGAATCCAGGGCCGAGGTCTCGAGGGCGGCGCGCTGCTCGGCCGATGCCACCCGCACGAGGAGCTCGTTGACCCCGTCGAGTGCCTCGGCGACCGACTCCTGGCCGGGTCGCTGGACGAGCGCGGCCAGCTTCACCAGCTCCAGGAACCGCGCGATCGCGCGGTTGATGTCCTCGACCGTGTCGAGACGCATCTCCGAGATCGCCGAGCCCGCCCGCCAGGAGGCCTCGAGCACCTCGTCGCGGACCATCCGGTAGGTCGAGTGCAGGCCCTCCGCCGGGCCGAAGAGCTCCTCGGAATGGGTCTCCTCGACGCCGCCGAGGGCGTTGCGCACCGCCTCGTAGGCCACCGACGGCGGCGCCGGGGTGTCGTTGACGGTCTCCGGCCACGACAGCACCAGCGCCCGCCGCGCCCGGGTCATCGCCACGTAGGCCAGCCGCGAGCGCCGCTGGGCGACGAGCGCCTCGCCGGGCTCGGGAAGCTCCTCGCCCACGAGCTCGGGGGGAACCCACTTGTCCTCCCAGGCACGCCCCTCGATCGCGCCCCCGTGGAGGCCGAGCAGGTAGACGTGGTCGAACTCGAGCCCCTTGACCTGCTCGGGCTCGGCGACGACGACCGCGCCCGGCGGGGGCAGGTCGCAGTCCTCGTTGCCGAGGTCGCCCGCGTCGGCGACCGCGGTCAGGTGGCGGATGAAGTCGCGGGTGGAGGCGCGCGGCTCGCGCCGGCACCAGGCCTCCGCCAGCTCACCGAGCCTGGAGAGGTTGACCAGCCGCTCGGCGGTCTCGGGGCTGGCGGCGAAGAGGCGGTGGCGGCGAAGGCCGATGCGCTCGATCAGCCGGCGGACGAAGACGTCGGCGCGCAGCTCCTCCAGCGCCCCTGCCGCCGCCGTGTACAGACGCAGGAAGGAGTGGATCCGGTCGCGGGCCTCGGGCGGGAGCTGGGGACTCTCCATCGCCGCGTCGAGGGCCGAGACCATGTCGAGCTTGCGCCGTCGCGCGATCGTCGTCACCCGGGCGAGGTCCACCGAGCGCAGCTCGACCGGAGGCCGGGTGAGCGAGCGGACCACCGCGGCCGAGTCGTTGGGATCGGCGAGCATGCGAAGCCAGGCGAGCGCGTCGCGGACCTCGGGGCGCTGGAAGAAGGCGGCGTCGCCGGCGAAGCGGAAGGGGATGTTGCGCTCCTCCAGCGCGGCCGCCACGAGGCGGCCCTCGCGCCAGCCTGACGCGGCGATCAGGCAGATGGCCTCGGGCTTGACCTCCCCCGCCGCCAGCAGCTGCTCGACCTCGCGCGCCGCGGCCTGGGCCTGGGCGCGCTCGCCGGAGCAGCGCCACAGGCGGACGACGTCGTCGGGGCCCCCGCCGGGCGCCTCGGGCGGCGGCGGCGATCCCCCCGCCACCTCGGCCGCCGCCGCGAGGCGGGGGCCGAAGCGGACCGGATCGGTCAGCTCGACCTCGACCGCGTCGGGATAGCGCTCGGCGAACCAGGTCGCCGCCGCTGCCGAGGCGCCGCGGAACCGCCTCAGTCCCTGGCGCGTGTCGTAGGCGCAGACCAGGTTCGCGCTCGGCGCCAGCACCCGCAGCAGGGCCTGATGCGCGACCCCCGCGTCCTCGAGCTCGTCGACCATCACGTTCGGGAACCGTCCGTTGACCTGCTCGGCGACGTCGGCGCGGTCGCGCAGCAGCCTGCCGAGGTCGAGCAGCAGGTCACCCCCGTCGAGGTTGCCCGCCTCGCGCAGGATCCGGTCGTGGCGCGCGTAGAGCTCGGCGAACTCCGCCTCGCGCTGGGCGCGCTCGCGCTCGGGCGGCGTGGTCGCGGACTCGACCAGCCCCTCCGTCCATTCGCGCAGGCGGGAGTGGGTGACTCCCTCCGCCTTCAGCAGGTCGATCCGCCTCAGCAGGCGCGCCAGCAGCCCTGCCGGGTTGCCGCGGATCTCATGGCGGCGCAGCGGCAGCTCGTCGACGCGGTCGAGCAGAACCGCGAGGCGGTCCGGGAGCCCGACGACCCCGAAGAAAGGGTCGAGGCCCGCCTCGACCGCGTACTCGCGCAGCAACCGCTCGGCGAGCTCGGCGTAGGTGACCACCCACAGCTCCTCGTAGGGGCGCTCGAGCATCGCCTCGCAACGGGAGCGCAGGAGGGCGGCGGCGGCGCGCGAGCGGGCGACGACGAGGACGTGATCGGCGGGGACCGCCGAGTCGACGAGGGATCGCAGGCGCATCGCCAGCGCCTCGCTGCGCCCCGATCCGGCTCGCCCAGACACCAGCATCGCGCCGTTTCGATGCTCGGCGACCCGGCGCTGCTCCGGGCTCGGCTCGGCCACGCGCGGTTCGACTCCTCCCTCCATTGGGACAAAGCTAGCGGGCTAGCATCAGGGCCATGGCCGCTGCACCTGAGCCCGACTGGACCTCCGCCTGCCGGCGGATCGTGATCGCACAGCGCGAGCTCTTCGCCGCGAAGCCCTCGATCGCCGGGCGCACCGTCTACGACGGGCGCGGCGAGGGCGGCGACCGGTCGCTGGTTATCGACCGCCGCGCCGAGGACATCGTCTTCGCCGAGCTGGAGGCGATCCACGCCGACGGCCACTCCTTCACGGCGATCTCCGAGGAGCGCGGCACGGTCCAGTTCGGCGACGGCGGCTCGCCCACCCGGGTCGTGATCGACCCGATCGACGGCTCGCTCAACGCCCGGCGCACGCTGCCGTCGCACTCCCTCAGCATCGCCGTCGCCTCCGGGATGAGCATGGAGATGGTCGAGTTCGGCTACGTCTACGACTTCGGCGCCGACGAGGAGTTCGTCGCCCGCGCCGGCGCCGGCTCGACCCTGGACGATCAGCCGCTGCGCGCCGAGGGGCCCGGCTACGGCCTCGAGGTCGTCGGCCTCGAGGCGGCCAAGCCCGAGCGGATCCTGCCGATGATCGAGGAGCTGGAGGGCAAGGCCTACCGGATCCGCGCCATCGGATCGATCGCGATCACCCTCTGCTACGTCGCCGCGGGGCGCCTGGACGGCATGCTCACCGCGCGGGGCTGCCGCTCGGTCGACGCCGCTGCGGCCCAGCTGATCGCCCGCGAGGCGGGAGCCGCGGTGGAATTCTCGGGCTTCGAGGGTGAGGCCTCCCTCGACCTCGACGCCCGCTACCACGTCACCGCCGCCCTCGACCCCGAGATGCTCGAGGCGCTGCGCCCGGTGCAGGCCCGGGCCGAGGCGGTCGCCGCCACCTCGTGACCTCCTCCCTGGTCGACTGGCGCCTGGCCGAGCGGATCGCCGTCGCCGTCGCCGGCGGCGAGGACGCCGAGGGCCAGGTCGTTCCCCCGATCCTGCGCCCGCAAAGCTTCGACGGAGTCTGCGCGACGGCGCTCGGGCTGGTCGGCTCCTACGCGCGGCTCGAGCCGCTGGTGCCGATCCCGGAGCCCGAGCTCGTCGGCAGGGCGGAGTGGTCGCGCGGGGTGCTGGCGACCCTGGGCGAGCTCACCGGCGAGGTCGAGCGCAGCGGCTCGTTCGAGCTTTCCCTGCCCGGCCCGCTGGGCCGCATCGGCCGCTCGCTCGTCGGGATCGGCACCGGGACCGAGGTCGGGCTCGCCGCGGGCTACGCCGCCCGCCGCGTCCTCGGCCAGTACGACATCGCCCTGGTCGGAGCCGAGCGGCCGTCGCGGCTGCTGTTCGTCGTCCCCAACCTCACCGCGACCGCCACCGAGCTGGAGATCGACATCGACGACTTCGTCCGCTGGGTCGCCCTGCACGAGTCGACGCACGCGCTGCAGTTCGCCGCCGCACCGTGGCTGCGTGACCACCTCGGCGAGCTGATCCGCGGATTGCTGAGCCGGGCCGGGGCACAGGTCAGCCTCAGGGAGCTGGCCGGGCGCATCGCCCGGGACCCCAAGGGCGCCGTCTCGGGGTTTCTTCGCGGCGACGTCGCCAAGGCCCTGGTCGGCGAGGCCCAGGCCCCGGCGCTCGACCGCATCCAGGCCACGATGACTGTGATCGAGGGACACGCCGAGCACGTCATGGACGCCGCCGGCGGGGAGTTCGTGCCCTCGGTCGAGGCGCTGCGCGCCAACCTCGAGCGCCGGCGCTCGCGCCGCGGCCCGCTGGAGACGATCATCGCCCGCATCCTCGGGCTCGACCTGAAGCTGCGGCAGTACCGCCAGGGGAAGGCCTTCTGCGACGAGGTCGTGGCCGAGGCCGGGATCGCCGGCCTCAATCGGATCTGGACGGGCCCCGACGCGCTCCCGAGCGCCGCCGAGCTGGAGTTACCCGGGGCGTGGCTCGAGCGCACCCGGGTCGCCGTCGCGCCCTGAGCGCGGCCCCTTTCTTGTAACCCCGGGGAGATCGATGTGTAAGAACATGTGTTCGGGGTACTTTGATAACCTGGACATTGTTAGAGATAAGGAAGTTAGTCGTAAACGCTACGAGCCATCCCCAAGGAATTGAGGCATCAAATGGTCACACACGACACAAAGACTGAGACGAAGACGACGCCCAAGAGCGCGTCCAAGCCCACCAGCGCCAAGCGCAGCGGCACCACCCAGGTTCGTGAGGGCCTGACCAAGGCCCGCCACGGCGCCACCACCTATGTTCGGCAGGGCACCGAGCGCGCCGTCGACGTTCCCGTCGGCGCCGCCCTCAGCGCGGCCGACCGGGTCAACGAGCTCGTCGGACCCTGGACCAGCACCGACACCCGCGACAGCGAGCTCAAGGACATCCGCACCCGCGTCGAGCGCGAGCTGAACAAGTTCGAGCGCCGCGGTGGCACCGCTCGTCGCAAGGCGACGCGGCGCGTCCGTCAGACCCGCAACCGGGTCGAGCGCGAGGTCAAGCAGCGCCGCCGCTCGGTCGAGACGACGGTCAAGCAGAACCGCCGCAAGGCCGAGACGACGCTGAAGGAGAACCGCCGCAAGACGGAGGACGGCCTGAAGAAGGCTCAGACCACCGTCCAGGAGCGCGCCTCCACACTCGTCTAGCGCGCACAGCAACTCTCCCCACCCGATCGGCGGGCCACAGTGGCCCGTCGATCTCGTTCTGGGCCCTTTCCACGCCCGGCCCTCGGGCCGCCTCTCCTAAGATGCGTGTATGAGCCCCCCCACCAAGGAGCAGGTCACCGAGGCCCTGAGGCCCGTGATCGACCCCGAGCTGCGGCGCTCGATCGTCGATCTCGGCATGGTCCGCTCGATCGAGATCGCCGGCGACGGTCGTGTCGAGGTGACCGTCTCGCTGACCACGCCGGGCTGTCCGATCCGCTCGCACTTCGAGCGGGCGGTGGTCGAAAACGTGACCAAGCTCGATGGCGTCTCCGGCGTCGGAGTCGGCTTCGACATCCTCTCCGATGAGGAGAAGGGACGCCTGCAGCAGGCGCTGGGCAGGGGCAAGCTGCCCCAGGGAGCGCTGGCGGCGGTCAAGAACATCGTCTGCGTGGCCTCCGGCAAGGGCGGCGTCGGCAAGTCGACGATGACCGCCAACCTCGCGGCGGCGCTTCAGGCCGAGGGCCACTCGGCCGGCGCGCTGGACTGCGACGTCTACGGCTACTCGATCCCGCGCATGCTCGGCGTCAACCGCAAGCCCGACGTCAACGCCCAGCGAAAGATCCTTCCCCTCGACGGGCCCGCCGGGGTCAAGGTGATGTCGATCGGCTTCTTCGTCGAGGAGAACGCCGCCGTGGTCTGGCGTGGCCCGATGCTGCACAAGGCGATCCAGCAGTTCCTCGAGGACGTCGACTGGGGCGAGCTCGACTACCTGCTCCTCGACCTCCCGCCGGGAACGGGCGATGTCTCGATGACCCTGGCCCAACTGCTGCCTCAGGCCCGCGTGCTCGTCGTCACCACGCCTCAGCCCGCCGCGCAGACGGTCGCCCGGCGCGCCGCCGACATGGCCGCCAAGGTCGACCTCGAGCTGCTCGGCGTGATCGAGAACATGTCCGGCTTCACCCCCCCCGACGGCGAGCGCTTGACGATCTTCGGCGAGGGCGGCGGTCAGCTTCTGGCCGACGACCTCGACCTGCCGCTGCTCGGCAAGGTGCCGCTCTCCGAGGAGCTGCGCGCTCACGCCGACGCCGGCGAGCCGCTGGTGCTGGCCAAGCCCGACTCCCCCGCCGCCCAGGCAATCCGCGCCGCCGCGCGCGGGATCGTCGCCGCGACGCCGCAGGAGCTGGCGGTACTGCAGTCCGAGCCGCCCGCGATGGCGGCCGCGGCGCCGATCGGCGGCACCGAGCTGCCGGTCGTCCAGGCCGGCTAGCGCCGGCCGCGCTTGCCGACGGCTACTTGCCGGCGAAGTACTCGACGTTGATCGCCGTGTACTTGGACCACTCATCCGGGAGCTGGTCCTCGGCGAAGCAGGCGTCGACGGGGCAGGCCTCGACGCATGCGTCGCAGTCGATGCACTCGTCGGGATCGATGAATAGCTGCTCGACGTTCTCGTAATCGGCCTCGTCGGGGGTGGGATGGATGCAGTCGACCGGGCACACCTCGACGCATGAGTTGTCCTTCTGCCCGATGCAAGGCTCGGCGATCACGTAGGCCAAAGCGGGGGTCTCCCTTTCGTTCTTGTCGTGCCCTCTGCGTACTGCGCCCGGCCGATCCGGAAGCCGGGCGAACCGCCATTCTACGGACCGCTGGGCCGCGGGTAGAGTCCCGGCGGTGATCCTGCTCACAGGCTCGACGGGGACGGTCGGCCGGGCCCTGCTCCCGCAATTGCTCGAGCGGGGCGACGTGGTGCGCGTCCTGGTGCGCGATCCGCGCCGCCTCGGCAGGCGTCGCGTCGACGTCCAGCTCGCCCTCGGCGACCTCGCCAGCCTCGGCGATCCCCACGTCCAGCGCCAGGCCCTGCGGGGAGTCGACACGGTCATCCACCTCGCCGCCTCGATCCGCGACCAGCCTCAGGCCCCGGTCGAGGAGCTGAACGGGCTGGCGACGGCTCGGCTGCTGCGAGCGGCCGAGCGGATGGGCGCCGAGCGCTTCCTCTTCTTCTCGGCCATCGGCGCGAACGAGTTCCAGCGCACCAGGTTCTTCCGCGCGAAGGCGCTCGCCGAGCGGGCTGTGGCCGACTCCGAGCTGGAGACGACCATCTTTGCGCCCTCGATCGTCTACGACCGCGACGACTCCTGGGTGACGCTGATGCGGCGCCTGTCGCTGCTCCCGGTCCTGCCGATCGCGGGCTCGGGGCAGGCGGCCTTCCAGCCGATCTGGGCCTCCGACGCGTCGCGCTGCGTGACCACCGTGCTCGACGGGGCCGAGGCCTCGCGGATCGAGCTGGCCGGGCCCGAGACGCTCACCTACGACGACATGGCGCGGCTGATCGCGCAGGCGGCCGGGCGCGAGCGGCCGCTCGTCCACCTGCCGCTCGGGCTCGTTCGGGCGGGGCTCGTGTGGCTGCGCCGGATCGTCGGCGACGCCGCCTTCGCCACCTGGGAGGAGGCGGAGCTGATGGAGGTCCCGATGACCTCGGAGAGGGGCGACGCGGACGTGCGCTCGCTGGGCGTCGAGCCGCGTTCGATGGCGGCCGTGCTGGGCGCTCGGTAGCTCAGTAAAGCTGGGGAGCGTCGCTGCCCGAGGCCTTGGCGTCATAGAGGGCGCGATCGGCCCGGCGATAGAGCTCAGCGGCGTCGATCGAGCCGTCCGTCTCGCAGATCCCGGCCGAGATCGAGAGCGACCCGAGGCCGCGAAACGGCTCGCTTGAGACCGCCATCCGGGCGCGCTGGACAGCCGAGGCGGCGCCCTCGGCGCCGGCGTCTGGGAGGATCCAGCCGAACTCGTCCCCGCCGACCCGGGCCATGTGCTCGCCGGTTCGCACGAGCGCGCCGAGGCGGCCCGCGGCCTCGGCGAGGACCCGGTCCCCGGCCTCATGGCCGTTCTCGTCGTTGATCCGCTTGAAGCCGTCGAGGTCGAGCATGCAGAGGCTCATCGGCCGGCCGTGGCGCCGGGCACGTGCCACCTCCCCGGCGAGGTGGACGAGGAAGCTGCGCTTGTTCAGCAGGCCGGTGAGCTCGTCCTTGGAGGCGAGCTCGGCGAGCCGGTCCTCGCGGGTGCGGCGCTGGGAGATGTCGCGGACGGTGACCACGTGGCCCTGGTGGCGGCCGCCGACCTCGATGCTGCCGGAGGACAGCAGGGCGGGGAAGCGCGTGCCATCGCCGCGCATCAGCGCCAGCTCGTAGTCGCCGCGGCCGACATCGCGCAGGCGGGCAAGCACCGAGTTGATCCGATCGACCTCCTCGGGCGGGAAGAAGGGGAAGGGCAGCGGGGCGCCGAGGAGGTCATCCCGCGAGAAGCCGACGATCTCGCAGAGGGCGTCGTTGACCTCCGTGATCCGGTCGTCCCGGGCGATGAACACGCCCTCCTGGATCGCGTCGACGACGGCCTGCAGGAAGAGCGCGCGGTCGTCGCTGGCGGCGGGGCTCTCGGAGGTCACGGGATCGTCGTCGGTCGGGCGGGTGACGGTCACTCACCCCCATCGGCAGGCTTGGCGCGGACCTTTAGCGCTTTTTGCAAGTTTGCCCCGCTTTTTGCCCCGCAACGAGAGAGGGCCCGGCGATCGCCGGACCCTCTCAAGGTACTGCCGAAGTAGCTCTCGCTACATCATCCCGCCCATATCGGGCATGCCACCGCCGGGCATCCCGCCGCCGCCCTCCTCGGGCGGCTCGGCGACGATCGCCTCGGTGGTGAGGATGTTCTTGCCGATCGACGCGGCGTTCTGAAGCGCCGAACGGGTGACCATCGTCGGGTCGATCACGCCGGCCTTGACCAGGTCGCCGTACTCGCCGGTCTCGACGTTCAGGCCCTCGCCGGGCTTGAGCCCGCGGATCTTCTCGACCACAACCGAGCCCTCCATCCCGGAGTTCTCCGAGATCTGGCGGATCGGCTCCTCGAGCGAGCGACGGATGATCTCCGCGCCGGTCGCCTCGTCGGCGTCGAGCCCGGAGGAGTCGATGGCACTCTGCGCATTCAGCAGGGCGACACCGCCGCCCGGGACGACGCCCTCCTCGAGGGCGGCCCGGGTGGCCTGCAGCGCGTCCTCGACGCGATGCTTCTTCTCCTTCATCTCGGTCTCGGTGGCGGCGCCGACCTTGACCACGGCGACTCCACCCGCGAGCTTCGCCAGG
>JBKJZF010000168.1:0-21075 GCA_046715315.1 Solirubrobacterales bacterium
CGTAATATGTTCAGCACCGTCGGGGCGCTCGCCAGCCCGCAGAGCAGCGTGGCGACCGTTAACCCCCCGAAGCCGGCGCTTAATATGCGGCGCCGGCCGAGTCGATCGCCGAGCGAGCCGAAGACGAGCAGGAACGACGCCAGCGTCAGGGCGTAGGCGTCGACCACCCACTGCAGGCTGGAGAGATCGGCGTCCAGGTCCTCCTGGATCGACGGCAGCGCGACGTTCACGATCGTGATGTCGAGCAGCAACATGAACGTCGCCACGCAGACGGCGACCAGGGTCCACCACTTGCGTTCCATCGAGCGGAAGATAGTCGGGGCGCTCAGTGGGCCAGGCGGCCGAACTTCTCGCGCATCCGCCGCGAGAAGCTCGAGCCGGGCAGCTGGGCCAGGGCGCCGACCTCGCCGCGAAAGCGGATCTGGGTCTCGGTCCCGCTGTCCAGCTCCCCCGCCTTGGCGCCGTCGAGCGCGATGTCCACCGGCTCGCGCCCGCGCGCGTTGGAGACGTGGAGCGTGTCGGAGGGAGCGGCGACCAGGGCCCGGGCGGTCAGCGTGTGCGGGGCGATGAAGCTGATCACGAACCCCTCGACCCCCCAGGCCAGGATCGGCCCCGAGTTGGCGAGGTTGTAGCCGGTCGAGCCGGCCGGGGTCGCGGCGACCAGGCCGTCGCAGCGCACGTCTCCGAGCTCCTCTCCGCCGAGGCTGTAGGAGAGCTCGGCGACACGGCCGTGCGGCCGCCGGCTGAAGGAGACATCGTTGAGCGCGACCTGGCGCTCGCCCGCGATCTCGATCTCGAGCGCCGGCAGCGGCATCACGTCGAAGGCGCCGGCGAAGGCTCGGGTGAGCCCGGCCTCGAGCTCGGTGCCCTCGGTCGCGGCGAGGAAGCCGATCGTGCCGAAGTTGATCCCGTAGACCGGCACGCCGGTGTGGGCGAAGCGCCGCAGCGCCTGCAGGATCGAGCCGTCGCCGCCGAGGACCAGGCAGAGGTCCGGCCCGCCCTCGAGCTCGGAGGCGGGCCGCAGCCGGTCGGCCGCCGCGGGGTGCTTGGCCAACTCCTCGGGCGGCGCGGCGAGCACGCAACCCGCACGCTCGGCGGCGGCGATCGCGCCGCCGGTCGCGTCCTCCGTCTGCTCCGGGTGCGAGTGGGTGAGCAGCAGGACGCTGCGGACCTCGGGGGCCTTGCGCGGAGTCTCGCTCAAGGCTCGACCTCCAGCACCGCCGCGGCGACGTCGTCGAGCCCGGGTCCCTCCGGCGAGCAGTGGATGAAGGTCTCGAGGTTGCCCTGCGGCCCGGGCAGGCCGGAGGAGGCGAAGCCCCGCACGACCAGCCCGGCGGCCTCGGCCACCCCCGCGACGGCGATCAGCGCCTCGCGCCGGTCGGCGGCGTCGCGCACGACCCCGCCCCTGCCGACCCGGCCGCGGCCCAGCTCGAACTGGGGCTTGACCAGCGCCACGATCTCGCCGCCGCCGGCCAGGCAGGAGGCGATCGGCCCCAGCACCTTGGACAGCGAGATGAAGGAGACGTCGACGGTCGCCAGCTCCGGGGCGAACGCCAGCGCCTGCGGGTCCAGCTCGCGGGCGTTGAGGCGCTCGACCACCCTGACTCTCTGCTCGGAGCGCAGGCGCCAGTCGAGCTGGCCGAAGGCGACGTCGAGCGCGATCACCCGCGCGGCGCCGTGCTGCAGCAGGTAGTCGGTGAAGCCGCCGGTCGAGGCGCCGACGTCGAGGCAGTCGCGGCCCTCCACCTCGACCCCGAGCACGGCGATCGCGTTTTCGAGCTTGATCCCTCCGCGCGAGACGTAGCGGGGTCGCTCGGCGAGCAGCAGCTCGGCGTCCTCGGCGACGAGCTGGCCCGGCTTCAGCGCCAGCGGCCCGTCGCGCCCGATGCGCACCTGCCCGGCGCGAATCGACGCCGCCGCGCTGGTTCGCGAGCCGGCGAGGCCGCGCTCGGCAAGCAGCATGTCCACCCTTCGCCGCGTCACGCGACAGACGGTACAGCCCTTGCTGCCCTGCGAAACCGCGCAATCTGCATCAGAGACAGCGATCTTGTGTGACGCCAGTCACACTCAAAACGCACATACGTTCGTACTGTGAAGCGTGCAATGACGCTCACGCGTGGAATCCCCCTCTCCCTTCACGGCGCGATCGAGGTGCTCGCGGGCCCGGCGATCATGGTCGCCCCGTTCGTGCTCGGCTTCGGAGTGCTGGCCACGGCGATCACCGTCGCCATCGGCGCGCTGGTGCTGACCCTGTCGCTGCAGCTCGAGAGCCCGTCCCGCACGGTGCCCCTATCGGCGCACGCCGGATTCGACTACGCGCTGGCGTTCACCGCCCTGGTTGCCGGCCTCGGCTTCGCGGCCGCCGGCAACTGGGCGGAATCAGTCTTTTTGGTCGGCATCGGTGTCGCCCAGGCAATGTTGACCGCGTCTACGCGGTTCACCATCGCCCCGCGGCACCCAGTAGCCCGACCTGCCTCCCATAGATAAAAAACACATATCTCTCCTCCCTGTACCCCGGAACGCCCCGCCAAGTGCGGGGCGTTTCGTTTAGGGCTTGAACAAGCGGTTTTCGGCCTCCCCGGCAGGTAGCCCCCGTCCCCCAGAAACCGCCCAGCGCCAAATCTGGCGCCAAATCGTGGACGAAGTCGGTGCCGCAAAGGGCGCCTGGGACGCACTTCTCCCTAGTCCGGAGCCCGCGCCATGATTATCCGGATGTCTTGCCAAGACCTAAGCGCGGCGCTCGGGCTCCTCGGCCTAACCGCGGAGCTGGGGGCCGGCGTCTGGATTCTGTCGGGCGGCGGCCGCGGCGATTGGATTCGGCGGAGGCCCGACGCCGCTCGGGCAGGCCTTGCCCGGGGCAGGGCCGCACTGCGAAGGCTCTGGCCCTGGGCGAAGCCCCCTGAGTCCAAGAGGGTCGAGCTGAACCTCGCTGCCTCCGCTGAGGCCAGCGCATCCATGGAGCTGACAGTCGGGCGGGCCACGGATCGGCCCGCCCCTGCGAGCTTCGAGGAGGTTGGCGAGCGCCTGAATCGGATCGCTGAGGACCTCAATCGTCATGAGCAAGAGATCAAGGAGCGGGCAGAGAGATTGGCGCGCGACTTGAGATCGGAACTTGACCAGGTGGAATCGGAGTCAACGCAACGCCATGAGGAGAGGGACCACCGGATCGAGGCGGACACCCGCAATCGCTTCGCGGAACGGAAGCGGGAGGGGATCGTCTTCGCGGGGGGCGTTGTGCTCCAGCTCGCGGGCGTAGTAGTCCTGCTGTTCTTCTGCAGAATCTGGGGCAACGCGGGGGCAACAGACGCAGCCCAAACCGACCCGAAGCGGCCGGACTCGCCAACGTTTGAACCGCTTAGACAAGCGACAACGCGGACGGAGCCGGACCATCCTGGAGCCACCTGCTCGAAGCTCCCGCGTCACGGAGGAGGCGGCTGCCACGGTTCAGACTTGGGGAGCAGCTCGCCGAGTTCGTCGCGCGCAGCCTCCGCGCCAGCCTCGTTCGCAAACGGACCGAGCAGGATCGAGCCCGCGCCGAACGGCTGATCGAGCCACACGCCTTGCCTGTCCTGGTAGATGATGGGCGCAGTCCCCACTGGTCCGGCCTCCTTGTTAGTCGTCCCTGGGGAGGATGAACGACGCTCCGGGCGAACGATCTGCTGTGGCCCGCAACCCGAAAACGCTCAGTCCAGGCCCATCCGCCAAGCCGGGGCGCGCACCCTTGGTCGCTGCCCTGAAGGAGATGGGAGCGATCGGCGCCAGCACCTTTCGAGACATCGAGGACCTCTATCTGAACGCGATGCAACAGTTCGATGCCCTGGTCGCCGACGGCACCGCAGATCAAGGCGACAACCAGAACGGCAAGGGCGACTTCCTCAATGACATGCTCGCGCTGATCCTGAGCAACTGCTCGGGCAAGGATCTGCACACGCGGCCGGGTGTGCCCGGCTTGAGCTTCCGAAACCACATGCTCGACGTCGCCTACCCCGCCAGCGGCGATGTTGGGCTGGTGATCGAGACGAAGGCGACCGGCATCCCGAAACACGCCCGCAATCAGCACAGAAGAACCCCGAGGGAAGGGCAGGCTCCGCCGACCTCGAGAAGCGGATCAAGGAGGCGAGCTTCAAGAACATCGACATCAAGCCCGAGGCGGCTCGGCTCGCCGGTAAGGGCGGTGGCCCGACGAGCGACCTCGGCACCTGGATCAAGAGCGCACCCCCTCGGTGCTTCATGTTCCTCGCCGTCCGCGTGCGCGACGACGCCGATCTGCGCCGCTCGATTGACTTCGGCCACATCGCCGCGACCTGGTTCGACGCGTGCGGGCTGTACTGCTATGGGTGGGACGCATCCCACACTCAGTACGAGGCGAAGCCCGTCGGCGCTACCTCGCTGGAACTCGACCGGGTCGTCTCGAACGTTTGCACCGCTCTCCGAGCTATGCCCTGAACTCAGTCTCTCGGCGGACGCCTCCGTCCCAGCCGCCGGGATCGAAGCCGCAGCGCCCCGGCTCGAAGGTCTCCGATCTCGCTCTCGCCGAGGCCTAGCGGCCCGCGTAAGACGACGCGATCGACGAGATCCAGCACAGCCTCGAGGTCGCGTTGACGCACCAACCGATCGACCTCCGGCAGCAGCGCTTCGATGCCTTCCGGCAGCGGCGGTACCAGCAGAGCCTCGGCCTCGGTCGGCTCTAGCTTGAGCACACCGCCGCCGTAGCTGCGACCAACAATCTCGGCAGACAGCATCGTGAGGCTGTTGCAGAAGCCGACGGCGAGCCTGCCCGCTGGCACCGAGCCCAAGATCCGAACGCCATGCAGGGTGTTCGTGTGCAGCGCTCCGACCTCATTGACAGCTAGGCGGGCGTGCTGACTGGAGCAATACGTGAGCAGGAGCTCGGGAGCGTCGCCTTTGGGGATCGGAAGCGCCCACCACGGATCCCGAATTCGACACTTGTAGCGGCGATGGACACCGCGCTTCTCCCCGGCCCGGATGTGATCCTGCACGGTCAGGAGATCCGATTCACGGGCGGTCTCATTCGCCACGAAGATCAGCGACGGCTTGCCGTCCTCGATCAGCGTTCCGTGGTCCTCTCGCGTGAGCCGAGCGCCCGCCACGTGTGCCGCCTTGGAGACGGCCGGCTTGAGCAGTTCCGGTGCGACCCCAGCGGCCCCCTCTCGGGACAGCACGAAGAAGTCGTTGGCCCCGGTCACCACGCCGATATCGACAGATGCAAGGGCGCCAAGCGGAGCGACTTCTGACCGCCCCGAGAGCGCGGAGAGGAGCTCTTGCGTCGATGCTGGGAGCAGCTGACCGAGAAGCTTGTTCCTCCTGTCCACGGCCCGGGGTGCCCCGGTCCTCCGCGGACCGATCGAACGTAGATCGAGGTCAGCGACGTTCTCGCAGGAGAGGAGTTGGATCTCGGCCTTGCCGTCCGCACCGAAGTCGTCGGCAAAGAGCAGGACGACCTCCTCCAGAGCCCCTGGAAAGACGCGCTCGTCGAAAACGACGAGTGCGACGTGCCCGAAGCTGCGTTGCAGGAATTCGAGCACCTCCCCGGCGTACTGCGCGTGCAGGATCTCGGCCGGCAGGACTTGGCCCATCCGACCGCCCGGTGCGATGAACGACGCCCCGTGAACGACGAACGGCGCCCATGACGAGGCGAGGCGGGTGAGGCGGACGCCCACGGCAGCCGCTAGCTCACGCGCCCGCTCGGCCGAACCGTTGAAGCCCTGGTAGCGAATGTAAGGCGGGTTCCCGACGAGGGCTTCGACCCTCGGGATCCGAGCGGGAGAAACAGCGAAGAAGTCGCTGAGGACCAGGCTTGCGTTTCCGAGCGCCAGGCGGTTGTCGACCCGCGCCGCCGCCAGCGCCGCTGAGTCCACATCGACGCCGAAGAGCTGCTGGCCGATCTCGCTCCGACTCTGGCCCAACGCGGACAGGCGCTCGGCGGCAGCCAGGAGGAACACGAGTCCACCGCAGCTTGGGTCGAGCACACGGTCGCCAGGTGACCTGATCGCCCATTCCGCGAGCTTTGCGGCCATCGCTGGCGGCGTGTAGAACGCGCCAAGCTCCTTTTGCCGTTCGGACTCGTTCGGTGCCCGAGATGCCTCCACGCCGCTCAGCGTACGGTCCATCCCGGACACGGGCAGGGCAAGCTGGAAGGGCCTTGGATCGCCCATCGGGTACTGATCGCACAGCGAGCGCTACCGATGTTGCGCGCACCGTGCCAAGTGCGTGCCAAGCCTGCCCCGGCATCCGCTCCTGAGCCGTGCTGCCCCTGCCTGCCAGTCTCTCGAAGCTGAAGGAATCTCCTCCCACCCCTTGGGCCCGCTCGGCCGCCGACACTGCCTCTCAGGGAACACGGATCCACCAGAGTCACCCGCCTTTCATTCGGAGCCCTCGGAACCCGGGCTGGCCAAGTTGCCCTTCAGGGAGTTGGCGGTTCTCCTCTGACCCTCAGGCGCCCGATCGCCGCTGCTTCCGTTCTCTCGCTGGCGCGCTGTCGCGTCCCCTCTTGTCGTCGTCTCTGCCCGGAGACCGCGCGGGGGGGCTACTGAGATCGAACCCGCGGTGACCCCCGCTGCGGGCTGCCTCGTGCAACGGGATAGTCCAACCGTCACGTCGCATTCAACGTCTGCAACCTGACGGGTCACTACAAGGCCGGGCAGTACACCGAGTTCACCGTCGACTGAGCCTGCCGGCCAGCGCCGCCAGCACCCGCTCGGCAACTGCCGGCCCGGTGAGGCCGACCTCCTCGCGCAGCAGCGCCGGCTTGCCGTGGGTGACATAGCGGTCGGGCAGGCCGATGCGGACGATCCGGGCGCGACGCGACTCGGGGCCGGTGAAGGTGTCCTCGACGTGCTCGAGGACGGCGGCGCCGAAGCCGCCCTGCAGCGCGTTCTCCTCGACCGTGACAATCAGCTCGTGCTCGGCCGCGAGCCGGGTGATCAGCTCGGTGTCGAGCGGCTTTGCGAAGCGCCCGTCGGCGACGGTGGCGCTGACTCCCCGCTCGGAGAGGATCCCGGCGGCGTCGAGGGCGACCGGGACCCCGTAGCCGTAGCCGACGAGCGCCACCCGCTCGCCCTCGCGGAGGATCTCGCCGGTGCCGATCACGATCTCCTCCGGGCGCCCGGGCATGGGTGAGCCCTCGGCCGTCCCGCGCGGGTATCGCAGCGCCACCGGCCCGCCCTCATAGGCGAGCGCGGTGTGGAGCATGTGGATCAGCATCGCCTCGTTACGCGGCGCCATCACGACCACGTTCGGAAGGCAGCGGAAGTAGGAGACGTCGTAGGCGCCGTGATGAGTGGGCCCGTCGTCGCCGACGAGGCCGGCACGGTCCATCGCGAAGACGACGTTGAGCTCCTGCAGGCAGACGTCGTGGACGATCTGGTCGTAGGCGCGCTGGAGGAAGGTGGAGTAGATCGCGCAGACCGGCTTCGCGCCCTGGATCGCCAGGCCGGAGGCCAGCAGCACCGCGTCCTGCTCGGCGATGCCGACGTCGTAGTACTGGTCGGGGACCTCCTTGGCGAGCTTGGAGAGGCCGGTCCCCCCCGCCATCGCCGCGGTGATCCCGATCACCCGGCGGTCGCGCCTGGCCTCCTCCACCAGGGCGTCGGCGAAGACCTGGGTGTACTGGGGAGGGTCGGGCGGCGGCGCGGGCTTTTCGACCTTGTCCGGCGCGACCTCGTCGGCCGGCGGGGTCGTCTGCTTCGGCGGCGCTGGTTGACGGTTGACGATCGAATGCGGCTTCGCAGCGTGCCACTTCTCCATCCCCTCGAGTCCGCCCTCCTCCGCGGGGGCGAAGCCCTTGCCCTTGACGGTCTGGATGTGGACGACCACCGGCCGGTCGGCGCGCAGCGCCTCGTCGAGGGCCACCCTCAGAGCCGAGACGTCGTGGCCGTCGATCAAGCCGACGTAGGCCAGGTCGAGCTCCTCGAACAGCAGCCCTGGCGCCCAATAGGCCTTGATCGCCGACTTGATCTCGGGCCCGAGGCGCTCGATCCGCTGGCCCAGGCCCAGCGGCAGCTTCGTCAGCCGCGACTCCACGCCCTCCCTCGCCTGGTGGAGGCGCGGGTTGAGGCGGACGCGGTTGAAGTAGCTGTTGAGGGCACCGACGTTGGGCGAGATCGACATCCCGTTGTCGTTGAGCACGATCACCATCGGCGTCTGCAGGCCGCCGGCGTTGTGCAGGGCCTCGAAGGCGACCCCGCCGGTGAGCGCGCCATCGCCGATCACGGCGACGACCCTGCCGTCCTCGCCGATCCCCTTGCGCATCGCCTCCTTGAGGCCGACCGCGTAGCCGATCGAGGTCGAGGCGTGGCCGGCGCCCATGATGTCGTGCTCGGACTCGGCGATCGAGCAGAACGGCGCCAGGCCGCCGTACTTGCGGATCGTGTCGAGCCGGTCGCGGCGGCCGGTGAGGATCTTGTGGGGGTAGGCCTGGTGACCGACGTCCCAGAGGATCTTGTCGCGCGGCGAGTCGAGCAGGCTGTGCAGCACCGTCGCCAACTCGCAGGTGCCGAGGTTGGCGCCGAAGTGGCCGCCGATCTCGCCGATCGTGTCGATGATCAGCTCGCGCACCTCCTGCGCGACCTGGGTGAGCTCGGCGTCGGAGAGGCCGGTGAGGTCGGCTGGGCCGTCGATCTGCGGCAGCAGCGGCTCGCCGGCCTCGGTCTCGGGGGGTGTGCTTTTCTCGCTCATGAGTGTCGTCTGCGGATGAAGTCGGTGATCAGCTCGAGATCGCGGGTGTCGCCGTCGATCGCGGCGAGCGCGTCGCGCGCCTGGTCGTGCGAGGAGGCCGCCAGCTCGCGGGCGCGGTCGAGCCCGAACAGGCTGACGTAGGTGAGCTTGCCGTGACGCTCGTCGGATCCATGTGGCTTTCCCAGCTCCTCGTCGGAGCCGGTCACATCGAGGATGTCGTCGACGATCTGGAAGAGGACGCCGAGCTCGTCCGCGAAGCGACGGTAGGGAATTGTCGCATCCTCGGCCATTCCGGCGAGGATCAGCGGCACCATCACGCTGGCACCGATCAGGCGGCCCGTCTTCAGCCCGTGCAGGCGGCGAAGCCCCTCCGCGTCGAGGTTCGGGTCGGCGGTGACATCGAGGTACTGGCCGCCGACCATGCCTTCCACCCCGGTCGCGGCGGCGAGCTCGCGCAGGGCGGCGACGAGGTTGGCCGGATCTGCCTGCTGGCGGGAGAGGAAGAGGTTGATCGCCTCGGCGAAGAGCCCGTCGCCGGCCAGGATCGCGACGTCCTCGCCGTGGGCCACGTGCAGCGTCGGCCGGCCGCGTCGCAGCGCATCGTCGTCCATCGCCGGGAGGTCGTCGTGGATCAGCGAGTAGGTGTGGATCAGCTCGATCGAGGCCGCGGCCGGCAGCATCGAGGCCGGGTCGGCGCCGGTCGAACGGGCCGAGCCCAGCGCCAGCACCGGGCGGATCCGCTTTCCCCCGGCGAGCAGCGAGTAGCGCATCGCCTCGTCGAGCCCCGAGGTCCCGGCGGCGCCGGAGAAGCTGAGCTCGGCCAGATACCCCTCGACCAGCTCGCGCAGGTCGTCGGGATACTCACTCACGCTCTTGTTCGGCCTCCGCGACGGCCCGGTCGAGGTCGTGTCCGGCCTGGGCGACCAGGTCGGCGGCTTCGCGGGCGAGGCCGTCCGTCTCGGAGTCGGGAAGGTCGGGGTCGCGCAACCGCTCGGCGATCTCGCGCAACCGCTCGGCCGCCCGCCTGATCTCCACGGCGGCGCTCATCGCTGGTCGGCGGCCTGGGCCCGCTCGGTGGCGGCGGTCCCGAGGATGCCGTTGACGAAACCGGGCGCCTCCGAGCCGCAGTACTCGCGGGCCAGGCCCACCGCCTCGTCGATCGCGACCTCGGTCGGGACATCCTCGCGGTGACACATCTCATACAGGGCGACCCGCATGATGTTGCGCTCCAGGGGCGCGATGCGCTCCAGGTCCCACCCCTTTGCCAGCCGCCCGATCTCGGCGTCGAGCTGGTCTGAGCGCTCCTCGGTGCCGTGGGCGAGCTGGCGGGTGAAGGGCTTGGCGCCGTTGAGAAGCTCGTCCAGCGCGCGGCCGGTGACCTGGCGCTGGTACAGGGCGAAGACTGCCTCGCGGCGTTGATCGGAACGGCGCATGGCTCGACCGTACCGGGCTAGGCCCGGGATTGGTACTCGCCGGTTCGCGTGTCGACGCGGATTCGATCGCCCTCGTTGACGAACAGCGGCACCTCCACCTCGACGCCTGACTCGAGCGTCGCCGGCTTCGAACCGCCCCCCGACGCGGTGTCCCCCTTCAGCCCCGGATCCGTCTTCACCACCGCCATCTCGACCGCGCTGGCCACCTGGACTCCCGCTGGGCGCTCGTCCACGAACAGGATCTCGACCTCGCCGTTGGGCATCACCCACCGCATCGCATCGCCCGCGATCTCGCGCTGGAGCTCGAGCTGCTCGTAGTCGCGCGAATCCATGAACACCGCGGCGTCGCCCTGGTCGTACAGGTACTGCATCTTGCGGGTCTCGGTACGAACCGGGCGGAACTTCTCGCCGGCGCGGAAGGTCTTGTCGATCACCGAGCCGTCCTCGATGCGCCGTAGCTTGGTGCGCACGAAGGCACCGCCCTTGCCTGGCTTGACGTGCTGGAAGTCCATGATCCGGTAGATCGAGTCGTCGACCTCGATGTGGGCCCCGGTCTTGAATTGGTTGGTCGAGATCACGGCCGCGGAGGGTAGCGACCGTCAGCGGCCGCGGGCCTGGGCCTCGAGGCGTCTAGGGCTTGATCTCCTCGATCACCTCGTAGATGCCCTCCAGCGGCACGTTCTCCGTGAAGGCGGCCATCGCCTCCTGGCGCTTGAGCTCGGCCTGCTCGTCGCCTCGAACCGAGGAGATGTCGTCGGGCTCGCCGTCGAAGATCCCGAAGGAGATCACCTCGTCGGGGTCCTTGACGTTTCGCGCGTGGTAGATCGCGACCCCGCCCTCCGGCAGGTCGCCCTCCGGCTCCCAGGCCCGGCGGAACTGCGGCCAGGCGTCCGGCTTGAGTCTGCGTGCGCTGAAGAACACCAGCATTCGTGGCTCCTCTCATCCCGTTGATAGGTCGGCGACGAGCCTATGCTCTTCGCGAGAAGCTCAGCCGACGATGCGAAGCGACTTGTCGACGGAGCTGAGGTTGCGCACGCCGTGATCGGTGAGGGCGACGAGGTCCTCGATCCGCACCCCGAAGCGATCCGGGACGTAGACGCCGGGCTCGACCGTGACCACGTCCCCCTGCTCGAGCAGGTCGTCGGAGCGCGGGCTCAGCCGTGGGGCCTCGTGGACCTCGATGCCGACGCCGTGGCCCATTCCGTGTCCGTAGTGATCGCCGTGGCCCGCCTCGGCGATCGGCTCCCGCGAGACGGCGTCGGCGTCCTTGCCGGAGACGCCGACGGCGATCGCCTCGAGCGCCGCTGCCTGGGCCGAGCGAACCAGCTCGTAGATCTCTGCGGCCTCGGCGTCGAGCTCACCGGTGGCGAAGGTGCGGGTGCAGTCAGAGCAATAGCCGTCGACGATCGCCCCCATGTCGATCACCACCAGGACTCCCTGGGCGATCTCGCTGTCGGAGGCCTCGTGGTGGGGCAGGGCCCCGTTGGCGCCGGCGGCGACGATCGCGGGAAATGACGGGTCCTGGGCCCCGAGCTCGCGCATCCTCTGCTCGGCGGCAAGCTGAACCCCGCGCTCGGTGCGCCCGACGAGCCCGCGCTCGCAGAGCCACTCATAGACCGCGTCGGTGAGCTCGGCGGCGGCGGCGATCCGGCGCACCTCCTCAGCGTCCTTGTGGCGGCGCAGACGGGGCGCCAGACCCTTGGTGGCGACCAGCTCGACGCCGTCGTCGACGTTTTCCTCAAGCTTGCGCAGGCTGCGGACGCTGGTTGCGGCTTCGTCGTAGCCGACCCGGCCGCGGAGCCGCTTCGCCAGCTCGGCCAGCGCCTGGCCTCCCATCTGCTCGCGGTCGAACGCCGGATCGACCTCACGCTCGGCGCGCTGGGTGTAGCGGAAGTCGGTAAGGAACACGCGCTCGTCGGGACCGACGAGACAGAGGCCGCTGGTGCCGGTGAAGCCGCACAGCCAGAAGGCGTCGGCCTGGGCGTCCCGGCTGGAGTCACCGGTGGTGACGAGATCGCCGACGATCAGCTGATCGAGCCCCTCTTCGGCGACGAGCGCGGCGAGTTGATCGGCACGGCTCACAGCCCCAGCTCCCCTTGCAGCAGCTCCAGCGCCTCGCGATAGCCGTCTGGGCCCTTGCCCGAGACGACCCCGCGGACGACGCCATCGAAGACCGAGTGGCGCCGCCACTGCTCGCGCTTGGAGACGTCGGAGAGGTGAACCTCGACGGCGGGCACGGCCGCCAGCTCGAGCGCGTCGCGGATCGCGTAGCTGTAGTGGGTCCAGGCGCCGGCGTTGACCAGGGCGCCGTCAGCCAGCTCGGGCAGGCGGTGCAGGTGCTCGATGTACTCGGCCTCGCTGTTGGTCTGGAAGAACGTCACCTCCAGGCCCAGCTCGGAAGCGAAGCGCTTGATCTGGATCTCGAGCTCGGCGAGGGTGAAGCTGCCGTAGTGCTCGGGATCGCGCCGGCCGAGCATGTCCAGGTTGGCTCCGTGGAGGACCTCCACCCGGTTGTTCATCGCAGCTCCTCCACGGCGTCGCGGACCCTAGCCGGATCCACGGTCTGGCCATATTCGACGACGCCTGGGCGCTCGACCAGGACGAACCCGAGCCCTGCCGCGGACGTGAGCTTCTTGTCGCGGCCGATCGCGGCCATGATCTCGTCGACGGAGAGCTCCCCATCCAGGTCGATCGGCAAACCGTGACCGGCGAGGAGGTCGGCGACCTCGCCGCGCAACTGGTCGGCGCCGCTGAGGCGTAGAGCGGCCAGCAGCCCGAGACCTACCGCCTCCCCGTGGCGATAGCGCGAATAGCCGCCCGCGGCCTCGATCGCGTGACCGACGGTGTGGCCGAGGTTGAGCACCGCGCGCCGACCCCCGTCGCGCTCATCCGCGGCGACGATCTGCAGCTTCGTCAGGGCGCAATCGAACACCAATGGCGCCAACGCCTTCGCCTCCAGGGCCTCGAGCGCTCTGACCCGATCCCATGTTGTCCCGCCCGCGATCAGCCCGGTCTTCACCACCTCGACGAAGCCGGCGGCCAGTTCCTGCGGCGGCAGCGTTTGCAGCACACCGACGTCGACCACCACGCCGGCCGGCTGGTGGTAGGCGCCGATGTAGTTCTTCGCACCCGGAAGATCGACCCCGGTCTTGCCGCCGTAGGCGGAGTCGACCTGGGCGAGCAGCGTGGTCGGAACCTGAACCACCGGGATGCCCCGCTGGTAGGTCGCCGCGCAGAACCCGGCCAGGTCGCCGACGACACCGCCGCCCACGGCGACGATGTGATCCGAACGTGTCGCCCCCGCTTCAGCCAATCGACCGAGCACTCGTTCAGCCTCGGCCATCGTCTTCGAGCCCTCCCCGGCCGCCACCTCAATCGGGTTCTCCACACCGATCTTTTCGATGTACGACTTGGGGATATTCGAATCCGTGATGCAAAAGCTTCGCCCGCCAGCCAGCGATCCGGCGCGGGCGAGGACGCCCTCGCCGACCCAGACGGGATAGGAGCCCGAGGCGCTCTCGGCCCAGACCAGCCGGGCCGGCCGGGCGGCGGCCAGCGACCGCAGCGACTCGAGGGCCTCGGGGACAGCGTCGGCGGAAAGCATCACCGCATCGGCGGCAGCCGCGTAGAGCGCCTGGCGCTCGTCGCAGAGCCGCTCGAACTCGTCGCGCCCGCGCGCCAGCGGCCGCTCCGAGCCCTCGGTGCGGCGCCACAGCTCATCCAAGGGCACGCGCATCCAGACGACCACGTGCTCGCGCAGGGCATCGCGGGTCGCCGCGGAGAGGATCGCCCCGCCGCCGAGGGCGACCGCGGGATGTCCCTCGCCGAGGGCGCCAAGGACCAGCTCCTCCTCGCGGGCGCGAAATCCGTCCTCGCCCTCGCGCTCGAACAGCTCGGGGATCGAGGCCCCGGCTCGCGCCTCGAGCAGCTCATCGGTATCGACCCCGTCCAGGCCCGCCTCGCGCGCGCGCCGCAGAGCCCGCGACTTGCCCGAGCCCATGAAGCCGACGAAGACGAGCGAGGGCGCGGTGTCGGTGCCGGCGGCGGCTAGCGGCGCCACCCGATGCGCTCCCGGTAAGCGGACAGGGCAGCGAGCACGTCGTCGATGTGATCGCCGCCGAGCTTCTCGCGGTAGCAGCGCGCCAGCACGATCGCCACCATCGCCTCGGCGACGACGCCGGCGGCGGGCACCACGGTCGAGTCGGTGCGCTCGCGCAGGGCCTGGGTCGGCTGCTTGGTCTCGGTGTCGACGCTGCGAAGCGGCTTGGTCAGCGTCGAGATCGGCTTCAGCGCGCCGCGAACGACCAGCGGCTCGCCGTTGGACATCCCGCCCTCGACGCCGCCCGCGCGGTTGGTCTCGCGATGCCAGCCCTTCTCGTCGGAGAAGAAGATCTCGTCGTGCGACTCCGAGCCGGGCAGGGCGGCGACCTCCCAGGCCTCCCCCACCGAGACTCCCTTGACGGCCTGGATCGAGACCACGGCCTGCGCCAGGCGGGAATCGAGGCGCTCCTCCCAGCTCACGTGTGAGCCGATGCCGGGGACCAGGCCGAAGGCACGCACCTCGAAGATGCCGCCGAGGCTCTCGTTGGCCTTGCGCAGGCGGTCGATCTCCTCAACCATCTCGGCGCTTGCCGCCTCGTCCAGGCAGCGCACCGGGGAGTCGTCGACGTGCTCGAAGTCGCCGGGCCCGAGCTCGCCGGGGTCGGGCGCGGAGACCGAGGCGATCCTGATCACGTGGCTGTGGACGCTGACGCCGAGGGCGCGCAGGAACTCCTTGGCGAGGGAGCCCGCCGCGACCCTGGCCGCGGTCTCGCGGGCGCTGGCGCGTTCGAGCACGTTGCGCACGTCGCGGTGGCCGTACTTGAGCAGCCCGGCGAGGTCCGCGTGCCCGGGCCGGGGTGTGTGGACCTCCTCGACCTCGGCCTCGACCGGCCAAGGGTTCATCCGCTCCTCCCAGTTGGCGTAGTCGCGGTTGGCGACCAGCACGGCGACCGGGCTGCCGAGGGTGCGGCCGTGGCGGACGCCTGAGCGCACGTCGACCGCGTCGGACTCGATCTTCATCCGCCCGCCGCGGCCGTGGCCCAGCTGCCGGCGCGCCATCTCGCGGTCGATCCGGCGGCGATCGATCTCGAGCCCCGCGGGCAGGCCCTCGACGATCGCCACGAGACCGGGCCCGTGCGACTCTCCGGCGGTGGTGAAGCGGAAGGCAGTCATGCGGCCGCTTAGCCTAGAGGCCCGGCCCGGCATCAGAGCCGGCGCTCAGCTGGGGTCGGGGCCGACGTTGGTGAAGATGCCCTGGAAGCCGGCTCCGATCAGCTCCGAGCTCGACCAGGTGGACTGGTTGCCCGCCTCGTCGAAGAGCGAGACGCTGACGATCCAGGTCCCGGGCACCGACCCCACCGGAAGGACGATCGTCGTCCGGTAGGTGCCGTCCGTCGCCGTGCCGGAGACCAGCTCCAGTGGTCCCGAGTCCCGCGGCTGGGCATCCGGGGCGGTGACGATCACCCTCGAGCCCGTCAGGTCGATGCCCGAGAGGTCGTCGCTCGCGTCGAGGTCGAAGGTGACGATCTGGGCGGCCTGCGCGGTGTTGACCTGCGCCGGCGCGAAGGTGAAGTCGGTGAGATCGGGGGCAACCGCGTCGCCCACCGCCGTCTGCTCGAAGCCGCCCGGGAAGCCGTCGGCGATCAGACCGGCGCTGGAGAAGGCGTGGTGATTGCCGACCGTGTCCACGAGCGTCAGCGCGACGGCCCAGGTGCCCTGGGCCGCGAGCCTCGGCACGGTGACCGTCGCCTCGTAGGTGCCGTCGGTCGGGGTGCCGGCGACCAGCACGAACGACGCCTGTCCGCGCGGTGCCCCCGCCGGCGAGAAGACCTCGACCTCGGAGGCGGCGGGATCCAGGCCGGCGAGGTTGTCCGTCGCCTGCAGGGTGAAGGTGATGTCCTTGGCGCTCTGCGAGGTGTCGATCTGGGCGGGGCTGACGTCGAAGCCCACCAGCTGTGGCGCCGCCGAGTCGCCGGCCCCGATCTGCTCGAACGTCCCCGGGAGGCTGGCGGCGATCAGCTCGGCGCTCGAGAACTGGGTCTTGTTTCCGGACTCGTCGGCGAGCGTTACGCCGACGGTCCAGGTTCCCGTCGGGGCGAACCTGGGGACGGCGATCACGGCCTCGTAGGTGCCGGCGTTGGGATCGCCGCCGACGAGCTCCAGGCTCGCCGAGCCCCGCGGCTGCCCGCCGGGCTCGAAGATCTCGACCTCGGAGGCGATCGGATCGACGCCGGCGAGGGCGTCCGCCAGCTGTAGGATGAAGGTCACCTGCTGGGCGCTGATCGAGGTGTCGATCTGGACCGGCGAGATCTGGAAGTCGCTGAGGTCCGGCGCGGCGCTGTCGCAGCCGCCGACGAGCTGATTGGTCCCCGGGCCTCCGTCGCAGACGTCGGCGCCGGTGCCGCCGTCGAGGAGGTCGTCGCCGGGCCCGCCGGCGAGGTCGTCGTCGTCGGCCTCGCCGTAGATCTGGTCGTCGCCATCGTCGCCGGAGAGGACGTCCGCACCCGTCCAGGCGGCCAGCATGTCGTTGCCGTCACCGCCGCTGAGGGAGTTGTCCTGCGCGTCTCCGACCAGCGCGTCGGCCTGCGGCGAGCCGATGGCATTCTCGATCCCGGGCAGCGCGTCGGTGCCTTCGCCGGTCCCCGTGGCGTTGACCAGGTCGACGGTGACCGGGGTGGTCGCGGCCGCGTAGGAGACGGTGTCCGCGCCGGCGCCGCCATCGAGGACGTTCGGTGCCGAGTCCCCGGCGAGTGTGTCGGCCTGCGGCGAGCCGGCGACGTTCTCGATCGCCGGCAGCGCGTCGGTGCCGTCGCCGCTGCCGGAGTCGGTCGCGAGGTCCACGGCGACGGGACCGGTTGCCGCGGCGTAGGAGACGGTGTCGGTGCCGGCGCCGCCGTGCAGGGTGTTGTCGCCGGGGTCGCCGGCCAGCGTGTCGGCCTGCGACGAGCCGGTGACGTTCTCGATCCCGGGCAGGGAATCCGCGCCCTGGCCGGTGGCGACGTCGTCGAGGAGGTCGGCGTCGATCGAGGCCGTCGCGGCGAAGAAGTTGGCGGTGTCGGTGCCGCCCTCGCCTGCGAGCGTGTCGGACCCCTCGCCGCCGCTGAGGCTGTCGTTGCCCTCGCCGCCGCTGAGGACGTTCGGCCCCGGATCGCCGACCAGCGTGTCGTTGTGGGCCGAGCCGGTCGTGTTCTCGACCGCGGAGAGCTTGTCGTCGCCCTCGCCCGAGCCGGTGCCGTTGGCCAGGTTCACCGTGACCGATGTCAGCGACTCGACGTAGGAGGCGGTGTCGGTGCCGGCCTGCCCCTTGAGCTTGTCGTTGCCGAGGCCGCCCTGGAGGGTGTCGTCTCCGTCGCCACCGAGGAGGAGGTCGTTGCCGCCGCGGCCGATGAGGATGTCGTTCCCCCCGCGCCCGCAGAGGACGTCAGCCTTCTTCTTCGAGCCTCTGAGGACATCGTCGCCGTTGGTGCCCTTCTTGGTGCATTTCGCGGCGTCGGCCGGTGGTGCGGCGGCGGCCAGCGCCAGCGAGCAGATCAGGGCGAGGCTGCCGAGGCAGAGGCGGATCGCCGGAAGTCCGGTCACATGACCTCTAATCGGTCTTGAGCTTCACGTTCCTGATCGCTTGCAGCCTGAGCTCGTACGTCTGTCCGTCGGGCGCGTAGTCGAGCGTCGCCGACTCGCCCTTCTCGAGCGTGATGTACAGGCAGTTCGCCAGTGAGGGAACGCAGGCGCCGTCCCCGCCCACGGAGGTGACGTCGGAGGAGACGACGAAGGCCGCGCGCTTGCCGGCCTCGTCGGTGCCGAGGAAGGCGAGCACGGGGTTGGCGTTGCCGGGCAGAATCGTCATCGGCTTGACGTTCTTGCGGTTGTCCAGGTCGCCCTGGACGCCGACGGCGACGTCGATTCGCCTTGTGTAGAGCTGGGTGACAACGTCGACGTCGTTCTGGGAGGGCTCGTCGCCGGATACACCGGGAAGGCCACCTGTCGAGGCAGCCGGATCGCTGGGCAGGGTCACGCCCGTGCCCCCAGGGGGAGCCCCCGGCAGGCCGGTGGTGGACCCGGGATCGGTGCCCGTGCCCCCGGCCGCAGCGGTGTCCGAAGTCTGGAACTGCTGCTTGAAGGGATTCTTGCTCTTCAGGTCCTCGAGGCGCTCGCGGTAGTCGCGCACGCTGACCTCGGAGGCGGCGAGAACGGCCGGGATCGTCGCCGCGGCGTCGCCGTCGGCGGTGGGCACCGGCGGCGCCACGGTGGGCTCGCTGGTGGTCTTCAGCAGCATCGGCACCGCCAGCAGGGCGACGACGAGCGCGACCGCGGGCAGCAGCAGGTGACGGTCGCGCAGGTCGCGGTAGACGTCGGAGAGGAACTTCGGGGGCTCGAGGCGCCTCATGGGGTCACCGTCGCTGTGGCGGGCGCGGGGGTCGCGGTCGCGGCCGGATCGGTCGGCGCGGCGGCGGGGGCCGTCGGGCTGGCGCCGGCGGTTACGCCCTGGTCGGCCGGGGTCAGGTAACTGGAGGCCTGCACGTTGGCGACGAGGCTGGGGAAGCCGGCGGGCCCCGCCTCGAGGGCGAACCCGTCGATCGTCAGCAGCCTGCCGTCGACCTTGACGCTGTCGCCGGACTCCTCGATCACGACCATCCCGTCGACGCGCCCGAAGAAGTCGGCGATGTCGAAGAACCCGCCCTGGAACTCGAGCACGTAGGGCATCACCGGCAGGCCGGCGGAGCCCACGGTGGCGCCGATCGGAAGCAGCGCGGCCGTGGCCTCGGTGGGCAGGGCGCCCGGCGTGGTCGTGCCCGCGGGGGTGGCGGCAGCGGTCGCGGTCGCATCCGCCTCGGTCGCCGGCGGTGTCGCTGTCGCCTCCGCGGGGGCGGCGGCGGTGCCGGCGCTCGCGGCGTCGAGGCTGATGCTGCGGAAATCGACGTCGGAGCGATCCGACAGGGCCTGAAGCTCGACCAGCAGGCTGGAGGTGTCGGCGTCCTTCGGCACCGCCTTGCCGAGCGAGACCAGCCTGCGGTAGTTGACGGAGAAGTCGCCCTTGGCCTGCTCGCCCGCGGCGGCGGCCTGCTCGGACTCGTCCGCCTGAGCCTGGAGCTCAGCGACGTCGGCCTCGAGCTGCGAGGCCTCCTCGCGCTTGGGCGAGAGCAGCAGGAACCAGAAGGCCGCGACGAGCCCGACCACGGCGAGTCCGAGCAGGATCGTGCGATCGGTGGACTTCATCCCCCGACCCCCACGTTCGCGGCGCCGTTCTGCGCCTTGGTGGACTGCTCGGCGGCGGAGTCCTCGGCGCTCTGCTGCTCAGCTTCGGACTCTGCAGTTCCGCCGTCGTCGGTCGTGGGCGTCTCCGTCGTGGCCGGGGCCGCCGCCGGGACGACCGGGTCGGCCGTCGCCAGGTAGGCGGGCGGCGGGACTGCGTCGAAGGCGATGGTGATCTCGAAGGAGGCGATGAACTCGCGCGTCTGGCAGTCGCCGCTGACGTCCCCGGCGGTCGCGGAGTCCGTGGTCCCCCCCGCACCCGAGATTCCCTTGTCTCCGAGCGAGGACTGCTGCATGCCGACGCGGGTGACGCCGTCGATGTCGCGCAGGGCCGCGAGGAAGCGCGCCACGGCCACCTGGCCGTCGGCGCAGCCGGTGATCCGAAGCGAGGGGCCGGTGATCGAGGCGTCGGCCGCGCTGGTCTCGGTGCCCGAGTCACCGCCGGTGGCGACCCCCGGGGCGACGCTCCCCGTGAGGCTGTCGAGCCAGACGTCGTCGGGGATCACCAGCGCCAGCTCGTGCATCACCCGGTCCCAGTCGAAGCGGCTCTTGGCGAGAGTCGAGATCGTCTCCTGGCGGCTGTCTGACAGGGTCGCGAACTCTCCGTAGGGCGCCAGCTCCGAGACCCGCTGCTCCGCGGCGGCCTGGCGCGCCTCCAGGCTCGCGAGCTCGCCCTCCTTCTCGGTGATCGTGTTGCCCGTCATCACCAGGGCGACCACGCCGAGCAGGGCGGCGGTGAGCAGGCCGACGATCATGTAGGAGATGCCCCCGGCGCGCAGCGGGGCGCGATCTCCACGGCGCTCCTCGGGCGGGATCAGGTTGACGGGGCGCACGTCCTACTCCTCCAGGCCCAGCCCGTAGGACAGGGTCAGCCGCGCGGCCGCGCTGCCGGCGACGCCCGCGAGCGGGCTCGGGGTGGCGGCGTCGATCGGCAGCGGAAGCTCACGCCGAAGATGCTCGACGAGTCCCGGGATCGTGGTCCCGGCCCCGGCGACGACGACGCTCTCGACCCGCACGGCCCCCTCGAGGGCGGCGTAGTACTCGAGCGAGCGCCGCAGCTCGTCGCCGAGCTTGGCGGTCCCCGCGGCCAGCGCGTCGCGGGTCGCGATGACGATCTCGGCGTCGCCTTCGATCGAGCCGACGTCGGCCTCGAGGCCGACGTGGATCAGCCACTGACGAGCGTGGTCGAGCGTCAGCCCGCTGCGCTCGGCGAGCGACTGGGCGATGCCCTCGATGCCGAAGTTGAAGACTCGGGTGAACATGCAGTAGTCGCCGCGGGCCACCGCCAGGTTGGTGACGTCGCCGAGGTTGCAGTAGAGCCGGCCCATCGTCGGGATGCCGGCGGTGGGATCGGCGCCGAGCTCGGCCGTCTGCTGGGGCTCGGCCGGGTCGGTCATCGGGTCGAACTCCGGCCCCGGGTCGGTGAACCCGCCGGCGTGCATCGGCGAGTTCTCGCCCGAGAGCGCCCGGATCAGCGCGAACGCGGAGTGATCGATCCCGACGAGTCGGAGCCCGGCGCCCTTGACCGCCCCGATCGCCTTCTTCAGCATGTCCCTGCGAGCCGCGACGACGACGACCTCCAGGGTCGGCACCTCGGCGCCGACCGCTGCGGGAATCACCTGCCAGTCGAGAACGGCCTGGTCCAGCGGCATCG
>JBKJZF010000169.1:0-6513 GCA_046715315.1 Solirubrobacterales bacterium
ATCGAGGTCCAGTCGCACCGTCCGGCCAGCACCCAGACAGCGGGCCCCGCCGGGTCGGCGCGGTCCGCGCCTCGCAGCAGCTCTCCGGGTTCCCACTCGAGCGTCGCTCCGGACACGGTCAGACCGACCTTCTCAGCCACGGCCGTCCCCGCTTCCGGGTAGCTCGCGCGGATCCTCCGGGACCTCGGTCGCGGTTCCCTCGTAGTCGTAGGAGCGTGGCCCCGCCCTGCGCTCTCCGGCGGCCCCGCCCGTCCCTGTGCCTGCCGGCCCGGTGCCCATCACCGTCCAGCCGAAGGAGACGCGCCGTTGCGCCAGCGCCGCCGAGCCGCGGCGGACCAGCGCCCGCGTCGCCGGGATCAGCAGGAGCAGGCCGAAGATGTCGGTGATGAAGCCCGGGGTCAGCAGCAGGGCTCCACCGAGGATCACCATCGCGCCGTCGAACACCTCGCGCGCCGGGATCCGCCCCTCGGCGAGGGCGAGGTTGAAGCGCGCCCAGGCCGTCCTGCCCTGGGAGCGCAGCAGGGCCACGCCGAGGAGGCTGTCCAGCACCAGCAGCGCCAGGGTGGGGAGGACCCCGATCGATCCGCCCACCTGGATGATCACGTAGAGCTCCGCGATCGGCAGGGCGACGAACAGCAGCAGGACGAGCAGAGCCATGCCCAGGAGCCTAGTGAGCGCGCTCCTCTACGATGGGTGCATGACTACCGAGGAAGACGTCTACGAGGCTCTCGAAGAGGTGATCGACCCCGAGCTGGGGCTCGACTTCGTCTCGCTTGGGCTGGTCTACGACGTCGATATCGAGGGCAGCGAGGTCTACGTGACCTTCAGCCTCACCACTCCGGCCTGCCCGATCGGGCCGCAGGTCTCGGAGCAGATGCGCGAGTTCGTCGGCGATCTCGAAGGCGTCGAGAAGGTTCACCCGAAAATGGTCTTCGACCCCCCGTGGTCCCCGGAGCTGATGTCCGAGGACGCCAAGTTCGCTTTGGGCTACGAGTGCCTGCAAATCAGCGGGTTTCGGTAAGCGTTCAGTCCCCTCAGACGAGCAGCGGAATGGGATCGCCGCGCGCCTTGGTGCCGAGCACGTCGGTCAGGTAGGCGAACAACGATCTGCGCTGCAGCCGGCAGCTCACCGAGGCGGAGAGCAGGCGCTCGATCGTGCGCTCGCCACGCTCGGACTGGCTGCCGAGCGAGAGCTTGCGATGGATGACCGGCCCGCGCAAGGCGCGCTCGGCCGAGTTATTGGTCGGCTCGACCCCGTCTTGCTCGACGAAGGTCCAAAGCGCCGGCCAGACCTTGAGCAGGTTCTTGGCGAAGCCGCGGGTGAACCGGTGGCGCTTGCCCTTCGAGCCCCGTTCGAGGAGCGCCTTCAGCTCGCGCCGAAGCGGCGCCACCTGGCGTTTCAGGCGGCGGCGGTCGCCGTGCTCGGCGAAACGCTCCCAGGCCCCAAACAGGCGCCGGGCGATAGCGAGACCCGCCTCCCCGAACTCCTTCTGGGCGGCGAGGCCCTCGGCGTGGGCGGTGAAGTCGCGGACGAGGTGCGACCAGCAGACCTGGCGGCGGGCTGGGTCGAATGAGCGGTAGGCCCACCAGCGGTCCGAGCCGACGATGCCCGCGAAGTCCTCGCCCAGGAGCGCCTTGGCTTCGCGCTCGTGGCGGTCCGGGGCGATCCGAAAGACCGCCGCGGTCGGGGTGGCAGCGCCCCAGAGCGTGCGCCGGGCGCCGCGCAGCCGCCAGCCGGTCTCGTCGATGTTGACCGCTTTGGCGGTGCGGACGTGCGCGAGCAGCTCCTCGTAGGCCGGGTCGAGGGCAGCGCCCACTCGCCCCAGGATGGCGTCGACCGTGCCGGCAGACAGATTGGCGCCGAACAGCTCTCCGACCAGCTCCACCGTGTCCCGGCGTGAGACACGGTTTCTC
This sequence comes from Solirubrobacterales bacterium, assembly GCA_046715315.1. Taxonomy (GTDB): domain Bacteria; phylum Actinomycetota; class Thermoleophilia; order Solirubrobacterales; family 70-9; genus JBDTSW01. Next base: position 1,915 of record JBKJZF010000169.1, read on the forward strand.
ACCCCCAGCGTGGCGACGGCCGCCTCGAGGCGCGGGCCGAAGGCGCCTCGGGGAACCTCCGGCGGTAGCTCGGCGCGCGCGCCTTGCCCGCAGTCCGGGCAGCGCAGGCGATGGAGCCGGTGCTCGCTGATCTTGACCGAGATCTCAGGCAGCTCGCAGACCTGGTGGCGGGCCGGCTCCCCGGCGCTCTCGCGCTCCGTCTCGCCGAAGCGATGCCCGCAGCCGCAGAGCTCGGGCCAATGGTCGATCGCCTCGTCGACCGCTTCGATTGGCGCCAGCTTGCGGCCGCTGCCAGGATGGCCCGGCTGGGCGCCCTGCGCCCGTCCAGATGGACCCGGCCGCTTGCGCTCGGGAGCGCCCGGGGGGTCCTGGCTCGGCGGCGTCGAGGAGTTGCGCGAGTTGCGGTTCAACCGCCGCTCGAGCTCCTCGATGCGGGCGGTGAGCTTGGCGATCTGAGCGTCCTGAGCCGCCACCCGCTCCGCCAGCGCCACCAACACATCGACGACGGCCTCGCGGCCCTGATCGAAGATCGCCTCGGCTTCGGCGCGCTCCATGCCGCTGGGATTCGCCGCGAGCCGCAGGGGGCCTGCTTATGTCAACCGGTGCCCCCTTTCGGCGCCCGAGCGCTGACCGACTGAACGCTTACTACATCGCCGCCCTCGGCGTCGACCTGCGCGACTGGGTGGCCCAGGACTTCGGCAAGCCCGACTTCCTGCGCTCGATCGAGGCCTTCCGGCCCGAGCAGGTCCGCCGCGACGGCATCGAGCACCTCGCCGTGTTCCCGATGTACAAGCAGAACGCCTCCACCGACACCTGCTTCGAGGCGCTGATCGTCCGCGTTCCCTGGCCCGAGTTCGTGGCCGAGATCGAGCGCTCGGGATACGACAACGAGAAGTTCATCCCGGTCCACCTCGTCGACTACACCGACGGCTACGACTCGGAGTGCGCGGTGCTGTTCCCGGAGACCTTCTCCAGCCACGAGCGCCCGCCGGCCTACTTCGGCGCGATCTTCTGCGACCGCGAGGCCGAGCGCCTGCGCCGGGTGGCCGGCCGTGCGGCCCAGGTGCTGCAGCTCAACCTGCCGCCCGATGCCGCCTGCCTGCTGTCGTCGCCCGAGCTCTCGGAGAAGGCGTACATCCTCTGGGACCTGCTCCACGACCGCACGCACATGCGCGGCGACCTGCCCTTCGACCCGTTCATGATCCGCCAGCGCAGCCCCTACTGGATGTACTCGCTGGAGGAGCTGCGCTGCGACCTCACCGCCTTCGGGCACTCGGTCGAGCTCGAGCGCGAGGGCGTCGCCTTCGCGCGCTACGTGCAGTACGCGATCCTCTTCGACCGCCTCTTCCGCTTCCCGATCACCGGCCCGCGGGTGCGCAACTACGACGGCCTCGGCGGCCAGCTGCTGTTCGCCTTCCTGCACAAGGAGGGCTATTTGCACTGGACCGACAACCACCTGACGATCGACTGGGACCGCCTCGTCGATGGGGTCGCCGCCCTCCGCGAGCGCGTCCAGGGCCTCTACCACTCCGGCATCGACCGCTCCAAGATCGCCCAGTGGGCCGCCGCCCACGACCTGGTCTCGGAGTACGTGACGCCGACCGAGAGCTCGGTCTGGGCCGCCGACCGCCGCCAGCTGCCCGAGGTGGAGGAGCCGAAGCGGCTGGTCGACCTGGTCCGCGACGACGAGTTCCCGCTGTCGCTGTTCTACGTGCAGCTGCTGCCGAAGATGGAGGACGCGCTGGTGCGCCCGCGCGACCCGGCGCTAACCCCGGCTTAACCCCCCGTCCCTACCCTGCCCTGATGGGCATTCCCCGGCAGCGGGTGGACACGCTGGCGTTCGCGCTGGCGCTTGCGGCGCTGGTCGCGGCCGGCTTCGGGTTCGCCGCCGCGCGCAACGGCGCTGCGCTGGTGATGTCCGCGATCTGCGTCGCCGGCCTGATCGCAGGCCGGCTCGCAGGGATCTCCGGCGGGGTCACCCTGGCGGTGGCCCTCGGCCTGGTGGCGATCCTCTGGATGGTCTGGGTCGATCCGCTCAGCACGCCGCGGAGGACCAATGTCCTGGCCCACTCCGCCGGCGGCGCGCTGGCCGGCTGGGCGCTCGCCACGACCCTGCTGCGGCGCCGCTGGCCCGGCTGGGCGGTGGCGGCGATGATCGGGGTGCTCGCGCTCACCGTCGCCTGGGAGCTGGGCGAGCTCGCCGGCGACCGGATCCTCGACACGGCGCTGCTGCCGAGCTGGCGAGACTCCGCATACGACATCTTCTTCGGCTGCCTGGGCGGCGCCGCCGGGATCGCGGGCGCGCGCCTGCTCGCCGCGATCGACCGGCCCGCGCGCCGGATGGTCTAGCTTGCCTGGAATGAGCAACCTCGAGGGCCGCACGATCGCGATCGCCGGGGCCGGGGGCGGCCTCGGCCCGGTGGTCGCGCGCCGGCTGGCCGACGAGGGAGCCGCGCTGGCGCTCACCGACGTCGACTCCGAGCGCCTCGACGCGCTCGTAGCCCAGCTCGGCCTTCCCGAGGAGCGCATCGACGCGCGAGTCGTCGATCTGCTCGACGGCGAGGCCGCTGCCGGCTGGTGTGCGGCGCTGAGCGATCGCTTCGGCAAGGTCGACGGCCTGGTCCACCTGGTCGGCGGCTGGAAGGGCGGGGACCCGCTGACGACCACGCCGCTCGACGACTACGAGTGGCTCCACGACCTGCTGGTGCGCTCGGTCCAGCACGCCACGCGCGCCTTCCACGACGCGCTCGCGGCGAGCGATCACGGACGCTTCGTGATCGTCTCCTCCTCGCAGGCGCAGGCGCCCGACGGCACCAACGCCTCCTACGCGGCGACCAAGGCCGCGGCCGAGACCTGGACCCTCGCCCTCGCCGATTCCTTCCGCAAGGCCGAGTCGGCGGCCACCGCGAACATCGTCGTCGTCAACGCGATCCTCACCCCGCAGATGCGCGAGGCCAACCCCGACAAGCCGTACAAGATCTTCACCCCGGCGGAGCACATCGCCGAGGCGATCGCGTTCATCTGCTCCGACCAAGCCGCGAAGATGTACGGCAAGCGCCTCGGGCTCCACTCCTAGGGCGGGGCGCCCGAACCCCCTTTCGGAGCCCCACCCGACGATGAGCGAACACCCGCACGACTTCGCCTCCGACAACCACTCGGGCGCCCACCCCGAGGTGGTGGAGGCGATCGCCGCGGCCAACGTGGGCCACTGCGGCTCCTACGGGGACGACCCTTGGACCGAGCGCGTCGAGGCGGCGTTTCGCGAGCACTTCGGCGACGGGGCGAGGGCGTTCGTCGTCTTCAACGGCACCGGCGCCAACGTCGCCGTGCTCGACGCCCTCACCGCGCCGCCCGAGGCGGCGCTCTGCACCGAGAGCGCGCACATGCACGTCGACGAGTGCGGTGCCCCCGAGCGGCTGACCGGGACCAAGCTGCTGACCGTCGCCACCGAGCACGGCAAGCTGGCGCCGGCCGACCTGCGCCGCTGGGAGGCCAAGCGCGGGGACGAGCACCACGTGCAGCCGCGGGTCGTCTCGATCACGCAGGCGACCGAGCTCGGCACCGTCTACACGGTCGAGCAGACCCGCGCCCTGACCGAAGTCGCCCACGAGCTGGGGATGTACGTCCACCTCGACGGCGCCCGGCTCGCCAACGCCGCCGCCTCGCTCGGCGCGCCGCTTCGCGAGCTCACCACCGACGCCGGCGTGGACGCGGTCTCCTTCGGCGGCACCAAGAACGGGATGGTCTTCGGCGAGGCGGTGATCTTCCTCGCTCCGGGGCTCGGCGACGGCTTCGAGTTCGTCCGCAAGCAGCTCGGCCAGCTGGCCTCGAAGATGCGCTTCGCCTCGGCCCAGTTCGAGGCGCTGCTCAGCGACGGCCTCTGGCTTCGAAGCGCCTCCCACGCGAACCAGATGGCCGCCCGCCTCGGCGCCGCCGTCGGCGGTCTCGAGGGGCTCGAGATCGTCCACCCGGTCGAGGCCAACGGCGTCTTCGCCCGGCTGCCGCGGCCGGCGATCGACCGCCTGCTCTCGGGCCTGCCGGCCGCCGACCCCTTCTACATCTGGGACGACGCCGAGGGCGTGGTCCGCTGGATGTGCTCGTGGGACACCCGGCCCGAGGACGTCGACGCCTTCGCCGAAGCGGTGGCCGACGCCTTGAGATGAGCCTGCGTGAGCGCCTCGAGTCCTCGGTAGCCCGGCTGATCACGAGGCTGCCCGACTCGGCGGTCCGCTTGCTCGCCGGGAGGCCGATCCGGATCGACGGCCAGCAGCTGCACCCGCAGGTGCAGATCGCGCTGCGCCTGCAGGAGCGCCTGGGAGGCTCCGAGATCTTGCCCGTCGCCGAGGCGCGCGAGCGCCGACTGCACGACGCCCGCGTGTTCGGCGGCCCGCTGATCGAGCTCGAACGGGTCTGCGACCTGGAGATCCCGGGGCCGGCCGGGCCGATCCGCGCCCGCCTGTACGTGCCCCCGGGCCCTCCCGACCCCGGGCCGCTGGTCGTCTACTACCACGGCGGCGGCCCCGTGATCTGCGCCCTCGACCCCCACGACCAGCCCTGCCGGTTGCTCGCTCGCGGGATCCCGGCGAAGGTGCTGGCGAT
>JBKJZF010000170.1:0-8195 GCA_046715315.1 Solirubrobacterales bacterium
CGGCACCTCGGCGCCGACCGCTGCGGGAATCACCTGCCAGTCGAGTACGGCCTGGTCCAGCGGCATCGGGATGTGGCCCTGGGCCTGGAAGCGGATCGCGGCCTCGAGCTCGTCCTGATCCTCGATCAGCGGCAGGTGCAGGGTGCGCACCACGACCCGCTGGTTGGCGACGCCGAGGCGGACGTCCTTGGGCAGCTTGTTGGCGGAGAACAGCTCCTTCAGCGACTCCGAGAGGCCGTCGGGCTCGTACACCTCTCCTTCGCGGAACACGCCGGCGTCGAGCGGCGCGATGCCGTAACCACCGATCTGCACGCCGCCGTTGACGTGAAGCTCGGTGGCGGCAATCGAAGAAGCCTCGATGTCGAGGCCGACGACGCCCTTCCTCTTGTTTCTGCTCGAGATCATGGTTCCAATGCGTGGCATGCGGTTCGGGAGATCTCCCTGGTCACTTCAATCGGCCTCAGCGACGCCCGACTTGAGCCTTGCGGGAGGGCTCTTGCAGGCCGGCCCCACGCCTGAGGGCGACTGAGGCGGCCTGAGCGCGCCGCTGAGCCGCCTAGGAGGTGAAGGTGTCGAGGTACCAGTCGACTATCTCGTCGCCGAACCAGAGGCCCACGACGCCGCCCAGCGCGAGGAAGGGGCCGAAGGGGACGGCCCGCTTGCGGGCCTCGGGTCCGTGCCGCGCGATCAGGACCGCGCCCACCACGGCGCCGCTGGCGAAGCCGATCAGCAGCGCCGGCGCGATCGAGCGACCGAGGTAGATCCCCATCATCGCCACCAGCTTCGCGTCGCCCATACCCATCCCGCGCGGATACGCGAGCGCGATCAGCGCCAGGGCACCGCCGGCCGCGACCACGGCGACCGCCCGTTCGCCGAGGTCGCCGAGGTCGAAGCCGAGCACGATCGCAGCCCCGGCGACGGCGCCGGCGAGGACGATCGCGTTGGGGATGATCCGGCGCTCGAGATCGGTCAGCGTGATCGCCACCAGGACGGCGCAGAGCACGAGGCCCAGGGTCAGCTCACCGGCGTCGTCGGTGCCCAGCGCCAGCACGGTCCCCGCCCACAACACCCCGAGGCCGGCCTCGGTTCGCGGATACCGGGCGGGAATCGGTGCCCGGCAGCGCCGGCAACGGCCCCGCAGCACGAGCCAGGAGACGATCGGGACGTTGTCATAGGCGGCGATGTCCTCGCCGCATTCGGGGCAGCGCGAGCGGCCCATCACGATCCCCTCGCCTCGCGGCACCCGGTGGGCCACGACGGTGACGAAGCTTCCGATGAACGCCCCGGCGACGAAAGCGATTGCGGCTTCGGCTCCCATCAGCGGACGACCCTATCCGCGGCGGGCGCCGAAAATGCGAGAGCCGAGCCCAGCGGTCTGCTCAGCAGGCGTCGGTGCCGGTCCCGCCCTGGGTGCAGGCGGTCTCGCGGACCACGTTCCAGCTCGAGGACGCCAGGTCGAAGAGGAAGGGCGGCTCCTGTACCGCCAGGCGGTCGTCGTAGTTGTAGTCCTTCAGGTACCCGGTGCCGCCGCTTCCGCCCGTGGTGCCGACGGTGCCGCGGAACAGCTGCGCGATCGCGCCATGGACCTCGATCTCGCCGAGCTTGGCCCCGCAGTCGAAGTTGTCGACGATGAACGAGTGGTTGAGGGCGAGGATCGCCGCGTCGATGCGGACGTCCTGCAGTGTCTGGCTGGAGTTGTTGCTGGCGCTGCTGCCGCAGCTTCCGTAGGTGGTGCCGGTGCGGTTGTTCATGCCGTGCATGATCCGGATGAAGTTGTTGGCAACCATTCCGAGCACGGCCCCCCCGCTGAGGTTGGTGGTGATGTCGCCGTTGACGATGATGTCGTTCGCTGCCGCGATCGTCAGCGGCGTGCTGTAGGTCCCCTTGACATAGACATTGCCGCAGCCGCCGGTCGTCGGATAGGTGACGCTGTAGGGCGAGTAGGTGGCCGAGCAGGAGGCGTTCGTGACGTAGATGATCGGCGCGGTCGTCAGGTTGACGGTGGTCGTGCTGCCGCCGTTGGTGACGCTCGCGGTGGTGCCGTTGAGGACGATCGAGGTGGTGCCGTTGAAGACCCGGCCGTCGGTCTGGGCGTGGATCAGCAGATTGGTGTTGTCGGGCGGGGGCGTGATGTAGGGCGCGTTCTCGATCAGGCTGCCGTTCAGTTGGGCGTTGTTCGAGCAGCCCGAGGGCGCATACAGCCCGTTGGTCGGGGCGGCGGTCTCGACCGTGTCCTGGGATCCGGGGCGACCGAATACCGGCGAGCCGCAGATCCGGTACTGGTCCTGCGTGTACATCGGCCCGTTGACCCGGTCGCCGCTGACCCAGTTGATGTTCAGGCACTTGCTCGGGCGGCCGTCGCGCAGGAACTCGGCGCAGACCTGGTAGGCGGAGGGGTCCGCGTAGGTGTTCGGGTCGAGGGTCTCGTAGATCGAGTAGTAGAGATAGTCGAGCGGGGTGTCGCGACGGAAGCTGGCGACGATCGTCCGCGTTACCGCCGGCGTGCCCGAGGTGCCGGTGAACTTCATCCGGAAGCTGCCGCTCTGGAAGTCGATCATCGTGTCCACCGGGTTCGCGGCGCTGCAGGCGCCCGCCCCGTTCGCCGGCATCGGGGTGTAGGAGTACTTCTGCGTCGTCGTGCCGGGGACGGTCGTCGTGCTCTGGCTCGGGCAGGTCTGCCAGAGCTCGGTGTTCTTGTTCAGCTTGTAGAGGAAGGCGCTGAGGCCGGCTCGGGCCGAGTAGAAGGCGCGCTTGGCCTCCAGCGCGTGCTGTTGGTTGTTGATGTCGCCCTTTGCGGCAACGAATCCGGCCGCGATCATCAGCGAGACCACCGTCAGCACCGCTAGGGCCAGGACCATGGTGAAGCCGCCCTCGGAGGCGAAGCGTCGGCGGATCATCCGCATGGCCTCACCGTCTGCAGGGGCCCGTCGGCCGGGGGCGGGGTCAGGCGCAGGACGACCGTGTTGGACACGCTGATCGGCTCCTGCGGGTAGCGCGTATTCGTCCCCAGCTTGCCGCCCGCGCCGACCACCATCGCTATCTTCACCGCGGCGGCGATCCTGGCATTGGCCACGCTCAGCGGAACGGGCAGCGTGCTCGGCGAGTTCGCCGGCATCGTCCCGACGGGGACAGAGGCACCGGTCGAGGTGCGCAGGCCGCCCGGAAGCGTGCTGCTGCCGTCGAGGAGCATCACGTAGGGGTTATCGGCAGCGTCGACGTAGGCGTTACCCGACGAGTCGCGGGCGATCCCGTAGGCGTAGTACTGGAACACGGGCGTGCCGGCCATTGCCGCGACGTTGTCGACCAGGGTGACGGTGCTGGACGGCGTCGAGGCGAACGTCCAGTTGGGCGCGGTCCCGGCGGTGTTGGCGTAGGTGGCGTCGGTGAGGGTCCCGTTCGTATTCAGGGTGATCAGGTGCTTCTCGGGGGTCAGGCGCGCCGCCGAGCCGTACTTGCTGATGAAGCTGAGGCTGGTGGCCGTGCTGCCCGATTGGATCGGGATCACGCCCTCGGACACGCAGGCCGAGTGCATCCGGTTCTCGATCGTCTCCATCGCGTACCGCGCGTTCTGGGTGGCATCGACCCTGGCGAAGACGCGGGTCGTCTGGCGCAGGGCCAGATCCTGGATCGCCCACAGCGCCAGGGCGACGACGATCGAGGTCACGACCACGATCAAGAGCTCGACCAGGGTGACGCCGTCGTCTGAGCCGGCGATCCGCCGGGCCCCCGGGCGGGCGCCCATCAGCACGTCCCCAGGTTGGCCGGGCCGCGGGAGTCGATCGTCATCGAGACGTCGGTGGCGTTGCTGAAGTCGGTGTTGGTCGCGCTCTGGATCCGGCGGTAGCCGTTGTCCTGGGCGCAGATCGAGTAGGTCGCGCCGTAGGGCTGGCCCGGGAACGAGAGCGAGCCGGAGGTGCTCGTCGCCGCATCGCTGCGAATCGCCGGGAACCAGGTCTGGCCGCAGGAGTCGGTCAGGCGGATCGCGTCGGGATTCACCCGGGTCGTGCTCCTGGGGGCCCAGTAGAGAACCTCGATGTCGAGCGCCGGCACCTTGACCACGGGGGCGGCGTTGGTCGTCCCGGGTGCGACCGTGGCGGTGACCTGGTTCGCCACGAGGGGAGGCTTGGCCGCGGTGCAGCGGCCGGCCCAGAAAGTGTAGTTGTCGGTGTAGACGCCGGTCCCGGTGGTGATGAACGGGAACAGCGTCTTGGGCGTCGTCACCGATGCCGGCAAGGTGGTCGCGTCGACGAAGCCGTTGGTGGCCATGCCGGTGTTGACCCACGCCAGCGACGGGGCGCGCTGGCCGGAGACGTCGGCGCTGTTGATGCGGGTGGTGAAGGTCGCCGTCGCCGACCCCGGGTTGCCGATCGTGAACTTCGTCGAGCTGGTGTTGCCGGCGGTCGCGGTGACGTTGTTGGTCGGCGCCGCGTTGCCGTCGGCGTTGACGTAGCCGTTGTAGACCGCGGCGGCGCTGTAGTCCCCGGGGAGCAGTCCTCCGAAGATGACGCAGCCGGTGGCGTCGGTCGCCGCCTGACGCCGGATCGAGTCGGTGCTCTCGTCGGTCCCGGTGGCGGTCACGGTCGCGCCCCCGATCACGGCGTTGTTCTGATCCACGACCTGCGCGATCAGCGAGCCGCCGCGAGGTGGGGTGATGATGCTGGTCGCGAGCACATCCGGCCTGCGGTTGGAGGCCCAGTCGACACGCGAGATGACCCGCGCGTAGTCGGCGTTGGCGGTGCCGGTGGCGGTGCAGGCGCCCGCATCCGAAGCGCTGTTGAGGAACTGGCCGGTCGAGGTGACGGTGAAGGCGACCCCGTCCAGGGTGACCGTGCGCGTCTGGCTGAGACTCTGCAGCTGGTCGGCGGACATCGCCCGCATCCGCTCCTGGTCGGCCTGGGCGATCTCGACGGCCTGGGAGCGTCGCTGCTGGTCGGCTGACGTCGATCCGACCGCATCGAGCCCGACCAGCGACAGCGAGATCAGCCCCACGAGCAAGGCGCTGACCACGACCTCGATCAGGGTCAGGCCGGACTCGTCGCGGAGCCGGCCGCGGATAGACGGATGTCGGAAGCCGTGGAGGAAGTTCATCTGCTTGCCTCGGGTGCTGGGGATGCTCATGGGGCCCTGTCACCCAGTCGGCAGGAACCGGAATCGGCTTGAGTGAGCGAAGTAACAACGAAGGGCGGGCCCGAGAGCCCGCCCTTCGAGGTTCGGTCAGGGTTCTGGTGGTTAGTTCCAGATCCCCGTGCTCGGGCAACCGCCCTTAGCGGCCACATCGCATGTGTAGTCGCTGCTGCCGTCGGCAGCCCGGGTGATTCGGAACGAGTTGCCTGCGAAGGTCGAGTCGACCTCCACGGTGTAGCTGTTCGCGTTGGACACCACCGTAGCGCGAGCACCGACGTCGTTCAGGGTCGGCTCGATCACGTTCAGGTTGTCAGCAGCAGCACCAATGGCTGCGCCGGCATAGGAACCGTTGTTGTCGGTCGAGTACGTCTCGATCGCCGTCTGCGCGGTGCGCACGGCTTCCTTTGCGCTTGCGTCCTTGGCCTTGTCGCGCTGGTTGAAGAACGCCGGGATCGCGATCGCGGCCAGCAGGCCGATGATCAGCATCACGACGAGCAGCTCGACCAGGGTGAACCCGGACTCGCTGTGACTCCGTTGACGGAGCTTCTGGAGCATTGAAAACCCTCCTTGGGCTTTGCTTGCCTTGCCAGAGCCCCGGACCGTTGCCAGTCGGAAGTCTTGTCGTGACCCCGGTGGTAACCCGGCCGACTCCGCGAGGAGTCCCCGTTGGCTTTGCGTCCCCGCCTCGCGACGGGTTTGCCTTGGACACCAGGGCACTGGCCTTGTCAGGGGTTCCTATCGGCCGATGCACTGAGGCCTTTAGCTCTTGATGGGGGGGACATCCGTCCAGGCTGAGGGCCAGCACCTATGCCGGCACCGGGCCTCGTCTCGTACGCTCGTCCTCGATGGCCGCCCGCAGGCTCGTGATCGTGATGCTGATGCTGCTCGGCGTCTCCACGCTCGCCGCGGCCTTGGCCCCGCCCCGCAGCGAGCGCACCGCGTCCACCTCGACCACCACCTCGACGACGCAGGCGACCCCGCCGACGCCGGCCGGCGGCGAACTCGTGCGGGGGACGATCGACGCCCAGGCCAAGCGCCAGCAGCGGATCCGCATCGGCCTCGGAGATCAGCTCTCGCTCGAGGTCAGGTCCACCCGGGTCGTCCAGGTCGAGATCGCCAGGCTGGGCCTGACGGACAGCGCGGCCCCCCTCTCCCCCGCCCGCTTCGATCTCCTCGCCGAGCGCCAGGGCAGCTTCGAGGTGCGCCTGCAGGAGTCCCGGCGCGAGATCGGCGTGATCGAGGTGCGCGCCGGCTAGCAGCTAGCGGATCTTGTCGTAGAGGCTGAAGATCGGCAGGTACATCGAGATCACGATGAACCCGACCATCACGCCGACGACCATGATCATGATCGGCTCGATCAGCGAGGTCAGCGCCTTCACCTTGGCGTCGACCTCGGCGTCGTAGAAGTCGGCGATCTTCTCCAGCATCAACTCCAGCTGACCGGACTCCTCGCCGACGGCAACCATGTGGGAGACCATCGGCGGGAACGCCGGGTTGTCCTGGAGGGGCTTGGCGATCGAGCCGCCGCGCTTGACCGAGGCGTAGACGTCGCTCATCGCCTCCTGGATGACCGCGTTGCCGGCCGTTTGACCGGAGATCTCGATCGCCTGCAGGATCGGCACGCCGGAGGAGACGGCGCCGGAGAAGGTCCGCGACCAGCGTGCGAGCGCGACCTTCTGCACGACGTCGCCGATCTTCATCGGGATGCGCAGGGTGAAGCGGTCCCACTGGACGCGACCGCGGTCGGTCTTCTTCCAGCGCAGGAAGAGGTAGAAGAGGAAGATCAGGGCCGGGAAGAGGATGTACCAGCGGCCGGTGACCGCGTCTGAGGCCCCGACCGTGATCTTGGTCATCAGCGGCAGCTCGGCCTGCTCGCCGGTCTCGCCCGAGATCTCCTCGAAGATGCCGACGAACACCGGCACGACGAAGCTGACGATGACCAGCATGACCACGACCGCGAGGCTGAAGACGACCGCCGGATACATCATCGCCGAGCGCACCTGGCGCCGAAGCGAATCGAGCTTCTCGAGCTGGACGGCGACGCGGTCGAGCGAGTCCTCGAGCCGGCCGGCGCCCTCGCCGGCCCGCACCATCGAGCGGTACAGCGGGTCGAAGACGCCCGGCTGGCGCTCCATCGCCTCGTTCAGCGAGCTGCCGGCCTCGACGTCGTTTCGGAGGCTGGCGATCGCCGGCTTCAGCATCTCGTCCTCGGTCTGGTCCTCGAGGGTGTAGAGCGACCGCAGCATCGGCATCCCCGAGGCGATCAGGGTCGCGAACTGGCGCGAGAACACGGACAGCTCGCGCATGTTCACGCTCTTGAAGCGCTGGAAGACGCTCTCCAGCTTCAGCGCCTCGCGCTGCTCGGAGACGTCGAGGACGATCAGGCCGCGCTGGCGAAGCTGCTCGGCGACCTGCGCCTTCGAGCTCGCCTCGACCTCGCCGCGGGAGGGGACTCCGGCGAGGTCTACCGCTCTGAACGCAAAGGTGCTCATCGCCGCCGCCTAGGCCATTGCCGGGGGCCGCGCCTGCTGCTGCTGTCGCTGCTGCTGGGGGGTGCCCATGGCGCCTCCGAGCAGGCGCTTGAGCTCCTCGGGGACCGAGGCGCGCTGCTCGGCGAGCCCGCGAGTGATCTTGCCCATGCGCACGAGCTGGGCGAGGTTGGAGTCCATCGTCTGCATCCCGGTCGACCCCGAGGTCTGGATCGCCGAGTAGATCTGGTGGGTCTTGCCCTCGCGGATCAGGTTGCGGATCGCCGGCGTCGGCACCATCACCTCGGAGGCGACGGTTCGCGACGAGCCGTCGGCGGTCGGCAGCAGTTGCTGGGTGACGATCCCCTGGAGGGCGATCGAGAGCTGCATGCGCACCTGCTGCTGCTGGTGCGGCGGGAAGACGTCGATGATGCGGTCGACCGTCTGCGCGGTCGACTGGGTGTGCAGCGTGGCGAAGACCAGATGCCCGGTCTCGGCCGCGGTCAGCGCGGTCGAGATCGTCTCCAGGTCGCGCATCTCGCCGACCAAGATCACGTCGGGATCCTCGCGCAGAGCCGACTTCAAGGCGCTGGCGAAGTCGGT
>JBKJZF010000171.1:0-6786 GCA_046715315.1 Solirubrobacterales bacterium
TCCAAGGTCGCGCTCAAGGCCGCGGCCAACGCCACTGCCACCCAGCAGCAGGTCTACTTCTTCACCGGTGGCTGGCACGACTCCAGAGGCGACCGGCAGCCGCAGTCCGACGAGCTCCGCTGCGCCGGGGGCACGATCACCGCCATGACCATCCGCTGATGCCTCTCTGCTTCAATACTCGGTTCGATGCCGAAGATGAAGACACACTCGGGCGCCAAGAAGCGCTTTCGCAAGACCGCCAAGGGCAAGCTGCGCGGGCGGCGCGCCTACTCCAGCCACATCCTGGAGAAGAAGTCGCCGAAGCGCAAGCGCCGGATGCGCCGGCCGGTCGAGGTCAAGAAGTCCGACGAGCGCCGGGTGAACACGCTGCTCGGCAAGAGCCAGGGCGGCTGAGCCGATGAGCCGCTCCACCAACGCCGTCGCCCGGCACCGCCGTCGCAAGAAGGTCCTGAAGCAGGCCCGTGGCTACTACGGGCGCAAGCACTCCAGCTACCGCTTCGCCAAGGAACAGGTGCAGCGCTCGGGCCGCTACGCGTACCGGGACCGGCGCCGGCGAAAGCGCGACTTCCGCCGGCTTTGGATCGTCCGCATCAACGCCGCCGCGCGGGCGGAGGGGATGAGCTACTCCGAGTTCATGCACGGCCTGAAGCTGGCCGAGGTCGAGGTCAACCGCAAGATGCTGGCCGACCTCGCCGTCCGCGACCGAGAGGCGTTTCGCCGATTTGCCGAGCTCTCCCGGGAGGCGGCCGCCGCCTGAAAAGCAGCAGGACGCGTAGGTCTCCCGGGCGCCCGACAAGGCGCCCTTTTTTGTTGGACTACCGGCCGTGAGCGACGACGATGATCACCTCCGCCCAAAACGAGAAGCTGAAGCTGGTGCGCAAGCTCGCCGAGCGCAAGCACCGTGAGCGCGAGGGGCTGTTCGCGACCGAGGGCGAGGACCTGCTCGAGGCGGGCCTTCGGGCGGGACGCGAGCCGTCGTTCGCGCTGGTCGCACCCGGGTTCGGCCTGCAGGGCGAGGAGGTCGAGCCGGAGCTGCTCGACTCGGTCTCCACCCTGGGCTCGGGAACGCGGGCGATCGCGGCCTGGCCCCAGGTCTGGGGGGAGCCTGTCGGCCCGGTCTGCGTCTACCTGCAAGGGGTCGGCGACCCCGGCAACGTCGGCACCGTGATTCGCTCGGCGCATGCGCTGGTCGATGGCAGCGTCGTCGTCGGCCCGGGCAGCGCCGATCCGCACTCGCCGAAGGCGGTGCGGGCGAGCATGGGCTCGATCTTCGGCGTCTCCCTGGCGAGGGGCCGGGTGACGGATACGCCGCGGCCTCGGGTCGGCCTGGTCGCGCATGGGGGGGAGGCTCCCGGCGCCGCGGCGGCGACGACCCTCTGCCTGGGCGCCGAGCGCGAGGGCCTGCCGGCCGAGGTTCTCGGGGAATGTCAGGCGACGTGGACGATCCCGCTGCGCGCCGGTGGCGCCGAATCGATCAACGTCGCCGCGGCGGCGGCGATCGCGCTGCAGGGGATATCGTCGGCCGCCGCCGAAGGAGGGCCGGAAACTTGATGTTGGAGCGGATCTCAAAGCTGCGCGACGAGGCCGACAGGGCGATCGCCGAGGCGGCGAGCGCGGACGCCGTCGCCCAGCTGCGCGTGCGCTACCTCGGCCGGCGCTCGGAGCTGACCGGGATCCTGCGCGGGATCGGCGAGCTTCCGGCCGCCGATCGGGGTCCGGTGGGCTCCGGCGCCAACCAGGCGCGTGAGGCGATCGAGGCGGCCCTGGAGGCGCGCAGCTCAGCGCTTGAGGGCGCCGAGCTGGAGCAGCGGCCGGCGGCCGACGCGCTCGACGTGACCCTGCCCGGGATCGCTCCGGTCGCCGCCGGGCACCTGCATCTGATCACCCGCACCCGCCGCGAGATCGAGGACATCTTCGTCGGCCTCGGCTACCGGGTCCTGGAGGGACCCGAGATCGAGCACGACTACTACAACTTCACCGCGCTCAACCACCCGCCGGGCCACCCGGCCCGGATGGTCCAGGACACCTTCTACGTCGACCCGGCGACGTTGCCCGAAGGCGTCGTCAACGATCGCGGACTGCCGCCCGGGCCGAGGGACGTGGTCATGCGCACCCACACCTCGCCGATGCAGATTCGGGCGATGGAGTCCCAGCCGCCGCCGATCTTCGTGATCGTTCCGGGGACGGTCTATCGCCGGGACTCCGACGCCACCCACACGCCGATGTTCTCCCAGGTGGAGGGCCTGGCGGTCGCAGAGGGGATCTCGCTGGCCGACCTCGCCGGGACGCTCCAGGAGGCGGCGCGGGCGCTCTTCGGCCCCGACCGCGAGACGCGGCTGAAGCCCGACTTCTTCCCGTTCACCGAGCCCAGCGTCCAGGTGGACGTCTCCTGCTCCGCATGCGGCGGCTCGGGGACCCGCCCCGACGGGTCGCGCGACCCGCTCTGCAAGGGCACGGGCTGGATCGAGATCCTCGGCGCCGGGATGGTGGACCCGAATGTCTTCGGCTTCGTCGCCGAGCATGGGTACGACCCGGAGACGACCCAGGGCTTCGCCTTCGGGATGGGGATCGAGCGGATCGCGATGCTCAAGCACGGGGTTTCAGACCTGCGGATGTTCTTCGAGAACGACGCCCGGATGCTGGAGCAGTTTTCGTGAAGGTGCCGTTCGGCTGGCTGCGCGAGTACTGCGACCCGGAGTTGCCGGTCGCCGAGGTGGCCGAGCTGCTCTCGATGCGCGCGGTCGAGGTCGAGCGCGTCTTGAGCGTGGGCGTGCCCTCGCAGGAGAGCTTCGTCGTCGGCAGAGTGGTCTCGGCCGCCGAGCACCCCAACGCCGACCGCCTGAAGGTCTGCGAGGTGGAGACCGGCGACGGCGTCCGCACGATCGTCTGCGGCGCCCCGAACATCGCCGCCGGGCAAACCGTGCCGGTGGCTCTCCCCGGCGCCGTGATGGGAGATGGGCAGGAGCTGGGGCGGGCCAAGCTGCGCGGCGTCGTCTCCGACGGCATGGTCCTCTCCGAGGCCGAGCTCGAGATCGGCGAGGACTCGGACGGGATCATCGTCCTCGAACCAGGGCCCGCCGCCTCCTCCGTTTCGCGTCCGGGGGCGTCGGGGTCCGATAAGGGACTGGCGCCTGGGACCCCGCTCGCAGACGTCCTGCCGATCGCCGAGCACGTGCTCGAGCTCGACCTGAACCCGAATCGGGTCGACTGCTTCGGGGTCTACGGGGTGGCGCGCGAGGTTCACGCGATCACCGGCGCCGAGCTGGCGCCGCCGCCCTGGTCCGCTGACGCCGAGGCGACCGCTGACGGGGAGGCCTCCGACCACGCCTCCGTCAGAGTCGAGGTCCCCGACCTCTGTCCCAGGTTCACCGCCCGCGTCTTCACCGACGTCCGCATGGGCCCCTCGCCGCTGTGGCTCAAGGCCCGGCTGATGGCCGCCGGGCAGCGTCCGATCTCCAACGTCGTCGACGTGACCAACTACGTGATGCTGCTGACCGCCCAGCCGCTGCACGCCTTCGACCTCGACAAGGTCGGGGGAGGAGAGCTGGTCGTGCGCACCGCCCACGAGGGCGAGAGGATGACCACGCTCGACGGGCTCGAGCGCGAGCTCGACTCGGAGACCGTGCTCGTCTGCGACCGCCACGGCCCCTCGGGCATCGCCGGGATCATGGGCGGCCAGGTCTCGGAGGTCTCCGGTGACACCACCCGGGTGCTGCTCGAGGTCGCGAACTGGGACGGGGTCAACATCCTCCGCACCTCGAGCGCGCTCGGCCTGCGCTCGGAGGCCTCGACCCGCTTCGAGAAGCAGCTTCACCCGGAGACGACGATCTGGGCGCAGCGGGTCGCCTCGAAGCTGCTGGGCGAGATCGCCGGCGCCCGTATGGTCGGGGGCATGATCGACGAGGCCGCCGAGATCCCCGCCCCGCATGTGGTTTCCCTGCATGGGGCGCGTCTCGACTCGGTGCTCGGCATCGAGGTCCCGCGCGAGCGGGCGGCCTCACACCTGGAGCGGCTCGAGTTCGAGCTGGAGTTGGAGGGCGAGGCCGACCTGACCGCCACCGTGCCGCTTCACCGCCACTACGACGTCACCCGCGAGGCCGACCTGATCGAGGAGGTCGGACGCCTGCAGGGCTTCGACCGGCTGCCGAGGGTGCTGCCCGCCAGCCGCGACCGTGTCGGCCGCCTGACCCGCGAGCAGCTGATCCGGCGCCGCGCCGAGGACGAGCTCTCAGACCTCGGCTTCGACGAGATCGTCGCCTGGCACTTCGGAGCCCCAGCCCTCGCCGACCGGCTGCGCCTGGGTGACGACGACCCTCGCCGCCCGCAGGTTGCGACGCGCAACCCACTCTCGGAGGACCAATCGGCGATGCGCACGACGCTGATCGGCGGGCTGCTCGATGCCGCCCGCCACAACCTCGCCCGGGGCGCCGAGCGCGTGGCGCTGTTCGAGTCGGGCCGCGCCTATCTGCGACAGCCGCCGCCGCCCGAGGGTGGGCCGCTGGCCGGGGCATTCGCCGGCGAGCTGCCCGCGCCGGTGTGCGAGCCGCACCTGCTGGGGGCGCTGGTGGTGGGCTCGCTGTGGCCGCAGTCGTGGGGCACCGACCCCACCGCCGCCGGCTTCTTCGAGCTCAAGGGCTCGCTCGAGGCGCTGTGCGCACGCCTGGCGGCGCCGCTCGTGGTCGAGCCGAGCTCGGAGCCGTTCCTTTATCCGGGCCGTGCCGGTCGGGTCGTGCTCGGCGGCGTCGACGCCGGCTGGCTCGGCGAGCTTCACCCCGCGGTCGCCGCCGGGTGGGACCTGCCGGGCGGGGTCGCGTTCCAGCTCGACCTCGCCGCCCTGGTCGCCGCCTCGGCGTCGGGCCTCGAGCGCTTCGAGGAGGTGCCCAGCTTCCCGGCCGTGCTCCAGGACCTGGCGGTTGTCGTCCCCGACGACGTCGAGGCCGAGCGAGTGCGCGCGCTGGTGCTCGAGGGCGGGGGGGAGCTGTTGCGCTCCGCCCACATCTTCGACCTCTATCGCGGCGACCAGGTGGGCGAGGGCCGCAAGAGCCTCGCCCTGAGGCTCGAGTTCGGCGCCCCCGACCGCACGCTCACCGACGAGGAGGTCTCCGAGCGCCGGGAGGCGATCCGGGAGGGCCTGAGCGCGATCGGAGGTTCTCTGCGTGAGTGAGCGCGTCGCCACCGACCCCGCCCTGCAGCCGATCGCCGGAGAGCCCCGCGCCAGGGTCCTGGTCGCCGGGGCGACCGGCCTCACCGGCGCGCTCGCCGCACGACTGATCTGGCGCCATCCCAGCCTGGAGCTGGTCGCCGCGACCTCGCGCTCGGAGGCCGGCCGTCGCCTCGACGAGCTCTATCCGCAGCATCGTGTGCCGATCGCTCTGACCGAGCTCGACCTGCGCCAGGCCGACGAGGTCGAGGCGGCGGTCGTCGCGCTCCCGCACGGGGCCGCGGCCCCGATCGTGGCCGAGCTGCGGGGCCTGGGGGCGCTGGTCGTCGACCTCTCCGCCGACTTCCGCCTACGTGATCTGCCCACCTACGAGCGCTGGTACGCGCCGCACGGCGAGCCGGACCTGCTCTCCAGCGCGGTCTACGGCCTCACCGAGCTCAACCGCGAGCAGGTGCGGGAGGCCGAGCTGGTCGCAAACCCGGGCTGCTATCCGACCGCTGCACTGCTGGCGCTGGCGCCGCTCGCCGAGGCGGGAGCGTGTGCTGACGTCATCGTCGATGCCAAGTCGGGCGTCTCCGGCGCCGGGCGCGGGGGCGCCGATTTCGCCGACGTCGTCGAGAACTTCAAGCCGTACGGGCTCGACGGGCACCGCCACTCCCCGGAGCTGGAGCAGGAGCTGCGCGCCCTCGGGTTCGACGGAGAGGTGACGTTCGTGCCACACCTGCTGCCGCTCGACCAGGGGCTGCTGGCGAGCTGCTACGTGACCCTCTCGCGCGAGCTCGACGCCGACGAGGTGAGGGCCCTGTACGAGGCCCGCTACGCCGGAGAGCCGTTCGTCGACGTGGTCGACAGCCCCCCCGGCGTGCGCGACGTGCGCGAGACCAATGCGGCCCGGATCCATGCCAGGCTCGACGAGCGCTCGGGGCGGGTGCTCGTCTTCTGCGCGATCGACAACCTCTGGAAGGGCGCCTCGGGTCAGGCGCTCCAGAACCTCAACCTGATGCTCGGCCTCCCGGAGACGGAGGGGCTGGTTTGAGCTCGACGGTCTCCAGCTTCCTGCGCTCCCGCTGGGTCAGCGCCCCGGAGGGGGTCGAGGAGGTCGATCCGCGCGAGCTCGCCCCTGGCTTCGCCGCGACCGGGGTCGCCTGCGGCGTCAAGGCCGGTGGCGGCACCGATCTGGGGCTGCTCGTCTGCGAGGCCGAGGAGGTTCGCTCGGCGGTGTTGTTGACCCGCAACGCCGCCGCCGCCGCGTCGGTGCGCGTCTGCCGCGACGAATGTGAGATGCGGTCGATCCGGGCGGTCGTCGCCAACTCGGGGAACGCCAACGCAGCCACCGGCGAGCGGGGCTATCGCGACGCGCTGGCGATGCGCGACGCCGCGGCGCGGGCACTGGGGGCGGAGCCTGAGCGGGTCGCCGTCGCCCAGACCGGGGTGATCGGCGTGCCGCTGCCCGTCGACAAGGTGCTGCGCGGGATCGAGCGCGCGGCCCCGCTGATCGCCGGTGACGGCGCGGCGGCGTTCTCGCGGGCGATCATGACCACCGACCGCGGCCCGAAGATGTGCACCCTGCGATCCGGCGGGGTGACGCTCTCGGCCCAGGCCAAGGGCGCGGGGATGATCGAGCC
>JBKJZF010000172.1:0-9652 GCA_046715315.1 Solirubrobacterales bacterium
CACGGCGTGCTCGCCGGCACCGAGTCCGGGAAGGCGGCGTTCACGGACTTCTCGACCTCGGTCGCCGACCGCGTCCTGCAGGTGGTCAGGGACTCGTTCGTCGCCGGCGCCCAGTTCAGCTTCCGCGTCGTCGGCGTGATCGCCCTAGCCGGGCTCGTGGTCGCGATCCTCGGCGTGCACCCGGACCCTGTCGCCGAGCCGGAGTAGGCCACGGCCTCAAACCGGCCGGCCCCCGTAGCCCGGCACCCGGCGCTGGCCGCGTGACTTGAAGTAGTCCCACTCTTGGCGGCCCAGCTCCGTGGCGGGCTCGTCGGCGTAGACCCACTCGCGCATGATCCGGTGCCAGTTGCGCCGCGCCCCCAGCTGGGCCAGCACGGCGAGCACACCGGTCTCCATCCGCCGGCCCATCAGCTCCTCGGCGGGCACGCTCTCGCGGCGGATCAGGTCGTAGTACTCCGAGCGGGGGTCGGAGGTGGCCTCGATCACCTTCATCACCCGGCGCTTGGAGACCGTGTACTCGCCGTCCTCGAGGTACCAGCCCCCGACCAGCATCACGTGGTCCATCAGCCGCTGGGCGTCGAGCTTCGACGGGTTCTTGACGAACCCCAGATCGTGCAGCGCCAGGCGCAGTGCCTCCGGGTCCTTGCGCGCGGCGGCGTCGATCGCGGCCTGCTCGAGCTCGATCTGGTCGATGTCGAGCTTCTTCGTCATCCCGAAGTCGAGGAAGGCGACGCGGTCGTCCTCCATCAGGATGTAGTTGCCGGGGTGGGCGTCGGCGTTGAAGTGCTGCAGGTGGTAGATCGAGCCGAAGCAGAAGCGGAAGACGATCTCGCCGAAGCGGCTTCGCTGCGCGTCCGGGAGCTGCTTGACCTGCTCGAAGCCGCTGCCACGGACGAACTCGGTGACCAGCACCCGCCGGTGGCTCAGGCGGGTGAGCACATCGGGCACGTGGATGAAGGGGTGGCCGCGGTAGGCGCGGGCGAACGAGCGCTGGTTCTGGGCCTCGTATTCGTAGTCGAGCTCCTCGAGGACACGCTCGCGCAGCTCCTCAGCAACCGCCTTCGCGTCGAGCCCGGGGGCCAGCGCCTTCGCCAGGCGGACGAGCATGCCGGCGTTGGCGAGGTCGGCCTCGAGCGCCTCGGCGACCCCGGGGTACTGGATCTTGACCGCCACCTCGCGACCGTCGATCAGGGTCGCCCGGTGGACCTGGCCGATCGAGGCCGCGGCGACGGCGTCCGGCTCGATCTCGGCGTAGATCTCGTCCAAGCTCTCGCCCCGGTACTCCTCCTCGAGCACCTCGGACACCTTCTCCCAGGACATCGGCGGCGCCGAGGTGCGCAGCTTCGCCAGCTGTGAGTGGTAGATCTCGGCGTATTCCGGCGGCAGGAACTCGGTGTCGATGAACGAGGCGAGCTGGCCCAGCTTCATCGCCGCGCCCTTCATCTCGCCCAGCACCGAGGCCATCTTCATCGCGGTCTCCAGGTGGCGGGCCTCGAGCTTCGACTGTGCGCCCTCCCCCGAGCGGGCCACCCCGGCCGCCCTGGTGCCCGCGTACTTGGTCGCCTGGGTGCCCAGGGCCGACCCCAGCTTGGCCGAGCGCCGAATGCGTCCCTTGGGGATCTTCGGGTCGTCTGCCATCGGGGCGGAGGTTAGTTCTCTATCCTCAGCCGCCCGATGGCCACCGACCGAGCCACACTCAAAGTCTCAGAGCGCAGCGACTTCGGCTCGCGCTCGAGCCGGCGCCTGCGCCGTTCCGGGTTCGTCCCCGGGATCGTCTACGGCGGCGGCAACGACGCCCGACACTTCCAGGTGGCCGAGCGCGAGGTCCGCAACGTGCTGGTCCACGGCGGCGCCCTGATCGACGTCGAGCTCGACGGCAAGGCCACCCCGGTCGTGATCAAGGAACAGCAGCGCCATCCGGTCCGCGGTCACCTCGTCCATCTCGACCTGCTCGAGGTACGCCTCGACGAGGCGATCGAGGCCGAGGTCTCGATCGAGCTGCTCGGCACCGAGGAGGCACCGGGCGTGAAGGAGGGCGGCGTGCTCGAGCACGTCACCCACCAGATCACGATCTTGGCCCTGCCGACGGCGATCCCCGAGAGCATTCCCGCCGACGTCTCCGGCATGGAGATCGGCGACACCCTCCAGCTCGCCATGGTCCCGGCCCCCGAGGGCGTCGAGTTCGCCCTCGGCGAGGACGTCGACCCCGAGGAGGTCACGATCGCCACCCTCTCGCCGCCGCGCGTCGAGGAGGAGCCCGAGCCCGACGTCGAGGAGGAGACCGAGCTGGTCGGCGAGGACGGCGAGCCGGTCGAGGGCGAGGAGCCCTCGGAGGGCGAGGAGCCCGCTGTCGAGGGCGCCGAGGGCGGCGACTCCTCCGACTCCGAGGAGTAGCGCTGCGCCTGTTCGGCCGGGGTCGCGACTCCGGCCGCGAGCCCGACGCCCCCGGACGCGAGGCCGAGGAGGGGACGGGCAGGTTCCTCGTCGTCGGCCTCGGGAATCCCGGGTCCAGGTACGCCGCGACCCGGCACAACGTCGGCTTCGAGGTCGGCGCCGAGCTCGCGCGGCGCTGGGATCTGCCCCGGGCCCGCGAGCGCTACCGGGGCCGGATCGCCGAGGGCCGCGCAGGGGCCGGCGGGCCTCGTGTCGCGGTGCTGTTGCCGCAGACCTTCATGAACGAGTCGGGCGACTCGGCCGGCCCTGCCAGGGGCAGCCTGCGGGTGCCGCTCGAGCGCCTGATCGCGATTCACGACGAGATCGACCTGCCCTTCGGCGAGGTTCGCTCCAAGCTCGGCGGTGGGGTCGCCGGCCA
This sequence comes from Solirubrobacterales bacterium, assembly GCA_046715315.1. GTDB lineage: Bacteria > Actinomycetota > Thermoleophilia > Solirubrobacterales > 70-9 > JBDTSW01. Next base: position 2,813 of record JBKJZF010000172.1, read on the forward strand.
CAACGGGCTGAAGAGCCTCAAGCGCGGGCTCGGGAGCGCCGACTTCCCCCGGGTGCGGGTCGGAGTCGGCCGGCCCGACGGCACCGACCCGGAGATCGTCTCCGCCCATGTCCTCGGTCGCTTTGCCGAGCCGGACTCCGACGTCCGCGCGCTGATCGCCGGGGCCGCCGACGAGACCGAGCGCCTGATCGCGACAATCGCCGCCGGCGATGGCTGAGGTGACCACCTACGAGGTCGGCGGCGAGGGCGCGGAGACCGCGCCCAACGGCGTCGCCCTGCTGCGGCTGGATCGCCCCAAGGCGCGCAACGCGATCAACACGCAGATGCTGGAGGAGATGCTCGGCCACCTCGCTTCGGCTCGCGACGACGACGCGGTACGGGTGCTGGTGCTGTCGTCGACCGACCAGCTCAGCCTCTCCGCCGGAGCGGATGTCCGCGAGGAGCTGGACGAGGAGGGCAGGGTGCGCAGGATGCAGCTCTTCGCCGACCTCTACGACGAGCTCACCGACTTCCCCAAGGCCACGGTCGCGGCCTGCCACGGCGCCTGCGTCGGCGGCGGCGCCGAGATCGCGGTCGCCTGCGACCTGCGGATCGGTGGCTCGAACATGCGGCTGCGCTTCCCCGGGGCGGCTCTGGGGGTGCCGGTCGGGCCGGCCCGGCTGGCCACCCTCTGCGGGCTCGCGGTCGCCAAGTACCTGCTGCTGACCTCGAAGGAGGTCGACGCCGAGATGGCGCTGCGCTGGGGGCTGGTCCACAAGGTCGCTCCGGCCGCCGCCACCGAGGGCGCGGCGCTGAATCTGGCGACGCAGGTCGCCGCCAACCCTCCCGAGTCCGTCGCCCGGATCAAGCGGATGCTGCACGCCTGGGACGGCGTCGTCGAACGCTCGCGCAGCGAGGGAGAGGGCCAGGTCGAGTGGCAGCGGTCCGGACCCGGGCTGCCCGGCCCGGCGGGGGCCCGGTAGATCCGGTACGGGGCTCCATTGCAGGTGAGCCATGCAGGGTGAGGCCCATTTATGGGCGCCCCAGCGCCCATAAACGGGCCAAGGGCCTCCGCCTAGGACGAGGCGCCGGCAGGCTCCGGGGCGCGCGCAGCGAGCTGCCCGCAGGCGGCGTCTATGTCCTGGCCGCGGGTGAGGCGGACGGTGGCGCGGAGGCCGTGCTCTTCGAGCGCGGCCTGGAAGGCTTCGGTGGCGCCGCGGCTCGATCCCTCGTAGCGGGAGCCGGTGGGGTTGAACGGGATCAGGTTGACCTTGTAGACGGCGGGGTCGAGGAGCCCGGCGAGGGCGACCGCGTGCTCGTAGCGGTCGTTGACGCCGCCGAGCATCACGTACTCGACGAAGACCCGGCGGCGCTTGCGCGCATGGTGGCGCTCGCAGGCGGCGAGCACCTCGGCGATCGGATAGCGGTCGTTGACCGGCATGATCTGCGAGCGCAGCGCGTCGTCGGGCGCATGCAGCGAGAGCGCCAGCCGGATCGGCATCTCGGACTCCGCCAGGCGGTCGATCCCCGGCGCCCAGCCGACGGTCGAGATCGCCGTGCGCCGGTGGGTGATCCCCAGGTCCGGCAACCGCTCGCAGGCGGCGAGCACCGCGTCGAGGTTCATCATCGGCTCGCCCATGCCCATGAACACGCAGTGGTTGACGGGCCCGAGGCGGCGGAAGTGCAGGGCCTGGTCGACGATCTCGCCGGCGGTCAGGTTGCGCCCGAATCGCATCGACCCGGTGGCGCAGAAGGTGCAGGTGAGCGGGCAGCCCGACTGTGAGGAGACGCAGATCGAGCGCCGGCCGTCGCGGTAGGACATCAGCACGGCCTCCAGCGGGTGCCCGTCGGAGGTCGCGAACAGCGCCTTCACGGTGCCGTCAACCGAGCGGGCCTGACGGTCGACGCGCAGGGTGGAGAACGGGACCCGCTCGGCCAGCGCCTGCCGCAGCTCCTGCGGCAGGTTCGTCATCTCGGCGTAGCCGCCGACTCCTCGCGCCGCCCACTCCCACACCTGCTCGGCGCGGTAGGCCGGCTCGCCGCGATCGGCCAGGGTGCTTTGCAAGAGCTCGAAGTCCACGCTCCCAGGGTACGTCAGGCGCCGTTCTAGAATGGGTCGGCCAGCCCCCGTGGGCCGGCTTTCGGCCGGACGCGGATGTCCGGTCGTTCTGCGTGTCGTGTCGCTGAGACCGCTGCTTCAGATAGCCACCGAAAACGAGCGCTTCGCGCAGCTCGCCGATGGGACGCGCGCTGGCGCCCAGGCCGGCGCGCCCGCGGCGAAGGCCCTGCTGTCAGCGTCGATCCGGCCCTACCTGCTCGCAGCGCTTGTCGATTCCGACCAGGGCCTTGGCGGGCGCCCGGCGCTGATCGTCGCCGCCGACGACATCGGCGCGCGTGACCTCGCGCGCGAGCTGGCCGCCTACCTCGCGCCCAGGGCAGTGCGCTTCTACCCCTCGCGCGGAACCGGCTACGAGTCGCACCTGGCGCCGCCTCCCCACCTGGTCGGTCTGCGGATCGCCGCGCTCGACGCGCTCACCGGGTGGGATGCCGAGGGCGACGATCCGCCCCCTGTCGTGGTCGCCAGCGCCGTCGCCCTCGCGGAGGCGGTCCCCGACGCATCCCTGCGGCCCGGCGGCTTCGAGCTTCGCTGCGGCGAGGAGGTCGACCTCGGCGATGTCGCCGAGCTGCTGGTGGAGGCCGGATACGAGCGCACCGACCAGGTCTCCGACCGCGGCCAATTCTCCCTGCGGGGCGACATCCTCGACGTCTTCCCCGCGACCTCCGAGCGCGCCGCACGGCTGGAGCTGTTCGGCGACGAGATCGAGTCGATCCGTTGGTTCTCGACCTTCACCCAGCGGTCGCTGGGCGACGCCCAGGAGCTGCAGCTCGAGCCGGCGGCCGAGCTGTCGCTGGAGCGACGCGAGCTGGCAGAGGCGGCCCTCGAGGAGCTGCGGGACGGCGCAGAGGAGACCGCGGCGGACGCGAAGCGGAGCACGCGGTCGGTGGTGGACGTCCTGCCGCTGGACTCGCTGCGCGCCCCGCTCGAGCTGCTCGGCGACGACGCGACGGTGATCGTCGCGGGCTCCGACGAGATCGAGCCGGCGCTCCGCGATCACTGGGAGGACGTGACCACGGCGATGCACGCCGACGACGCCCGGCACCTCTACGTCGAGGTCGCGGGCCCGCTCGCCGACCGCGCCGCGCTGACGATCTCAGGCGCGGACTCGGGCCAGGAGCTGGAGTTCCGCGCCCAGGCGCCTCGCTCCCCCGCTCGCAGCATCGCCGAGGCCGAGTCCCAGCTCGAGCGCGAGCTGCGCTCGGGCTACGCCGTGGTCGTCGCCTTCGAGCACCAGGGTGAGGCCGAGCGCACCCGTTACAACCTCAGCCGCCTGGACGCCCTGACGTTGCGCGAGGAGGCGCCGGCCGAGGGGCTCTACTTTGCCGAGGCTAAGCTGGGCGAGGGCTTCGCCTCGCCGGACCTGAAGCTGGCGGTGATCCCCTTCCGCCGGCTGGTCCACCGCCGCCGCGCCGCCGCGCCGCCGGCGGTGCGAGGCCGCTTCGCCGCCGCGGTCGATCTCAGGGTCGGCGACTACGTGGTCCACGAAGACCACGGGATCGCGCGCTTCGCCGGGTTCGAGACCAAGACCGTCGCCGGCGTCACCCGCGACTACCTCGACCTGGAGTACCGCGGCGAGGACCGCGTCTTCGCGCCCACCGACCAGCTGACGAAGATCACCCGCTACGTCGGCGCCGGGGGCGACGCTCCGCAGCTCTCGGCGCTCGGGTCCAAGCGCTGGGAGGCGGTCAAGTCGCGCGCCCGGCGCGCCGCCCGAGAGCTTGCGGGCTAGCTGCTCACCCTGTACGCCGAGCGCACGGCCCGAATGGGCCACGCCTTCGCGGCCGACTCGGAGTGGGAGCTCGAGCTCGAACGCTCGTTCCCGTTCCGCGAGACGGCCGATCAGCTGGAGGCGATCGAGGCGGTGCGCGAGGACATGGAGGCCGAGCGCCCGATGGACCGCCTGATCTGCGGCGACGTCGGCTACGGCAAGACCGAGGTGGCGATGCGGGCGGCGCTGAAGGCGGTCGCCGGCTCGAAACAGGTGATGGTGCTGGTGCCGACGACGATCCTCGCCCAGCAGCATCTCGGCACCTTCAGCGAGCGCCTGCTCGAGTTCCCGGTCGAGGTGGAGATGGTCTCGCGCCTGCGCAAGCCCGCCGAGGTCCGCGACACCCTCGCCCGCTTCGCCGAGGGCAAGGTGGACATCCTGATCGGGACCCATCGCCTGCTCAGCCGGGACGTGCGCGCCCCCGACCTGGGCCTGCTGGTGGTGGACGAGGAACAGCGCTTCGGCGTTCGCCAGAAGGAGCTGCTGCGCCAGCTGAAGCTGAGGGTGGACGTGCTCTCGCTGTCGGCGACGCCGATCCCGCGGACCCTGCAGATGAGCCTGGCGGGGCTGCGCGACGTCTCGGTGATCGAGACCCCGCCCGAGGGCCGCAGGCCGATCCGCACCTACGTCGGCCCCTTCGACGAGGAGCTGGTGGCGCGGGCGATCAAGCGCGAGGCCGGGCGCGGCGGGCAGGCCTTCTTCCTCCACAACCGGATCGACTCCCTGCACGGGGCCACCGAGCGGCTGCGCGCGCTGTGCCCCAAGGTCAGCTTCGGCGAGGCCCACGGGCAGATGGACGAGGGGGAGCTGGAGGAGGCGATGATGGGCTTCCTGCGCGGCGAGCAGGACTGCCTGGTGGCGACGACGATCATCGAGTCGGGCCTCGACATCCCCCAGGCGAACACGCTGATCGTCGAGCGCGCCGACCAGCTGGGCCTTGCCCAGTCGTACCAGATCCGCGGCCGGGTGGGCCGATCCCGGGAGCGAGCCTTCGCCTACATGCTCTACCCCTCGGCCGAGGGGCTGGCGCCCGACGCCGCGGCCCGGCTGGCGACGCTCTCGGACCACACCGAGCTGGGCTCGGGGTTCGCGATCGCGATGCGCGACCTCGAGCTGCGCGGCGCCGGCGACCTGCTCGGCGACGAGCAGTCCGGGCACGTCGCCGCCGTCGGCTTCGAGCTCTACGTCGCCCTGCTCGACGAGGCCGTCGCGGAGATGCAGGCCGAGGAGGAGGCGGGCGTGCCCGCGTCCGAGTCCCGGGTCCGCCTCGACGTCGAGGTGGACGCCTACCTGCCCGCCTCCTACATCCCCTTCGAGGCGGCGAAGATCGACGTCCACCGGCGGGTGGCGGGCGCGCGCGAGCCGGGCGAGCTGCGGGCCCTGCGCGACGAGCTGCGCGACCGCTTCGGCCCGCCGCCCGATCCGGTCTCCAACCTGCTCGAGCTGCAGCGCGCGCGCGTCGAGCTCGGCCACCTCGGAGCGCGCTCGGTCGAGTTTCGCTCCGGGCGCCTTTCAATCACCCCGCTCGAGCTCGACGCCGCCGCCGTCGGGCGCCTTCGCGAGCAGGTTCCGGAGGCGATCTACGAGTCGCGGACGAAGACGCTGGGCCTGCGTGTGGAGGACGCCCCGGCGGCGCGGCTGAAGGCGGTTCGCGGGCTCGCCGCGGCGCTTGCCACGACCCTGGCGGCAGCGAGCGACAGCGAGCAGGTGGGTTCCCGGTAGGGTTCCGCGCTCGTGCGTTCGCCTGAGCAGAAAAAGCGGCTCGTCGCCCTCGTCCTGGGGGCGGCTTTGGTGGTGGCCCTCGGGGCCTTCGCGATCTCCGGCGACATCGGCGAGCCCTCGCTGGCCGACGACGAGGTGGCCGTCGTCGAGGGGGCTCCCGACCCGGTGATAACGGACGAGGAGCTGCAGACCAACCTCGAGCAGGCCGCCTTCAACCTCAACCTTCGCGAGATCCCGCCCCCGGAGGACCCGCAGTTCGAGCAGGTCCAGCAGGCGGCGATCTCGAACGCGATCCAGGGCCGCTGGGTGCGCGGCGAGGCGGCGGAGCGCGGGATCACCGTGACCGACCGCGACGTCGACCAGGCGCTGGACTCGATCATCAACGACCAGCTCGGCGGCCAGGCGGGCTACAAGAAGTTCCTCGACCAGTCTCCATTCGACGAGGAGGCCGTGCGCGCCGTGGCCGATCTGACCGCGATCAGCGACCGGCTGCAGGCCGACGCGATCCCCCAGGAGCCGCCAATCGTCTCCGACGCCGAGGTGCAGGAGTTCTACGACGCCAACCTCGATCAGTTCGAGGCTCCCGAGACGCGCGACGTGCGGGTGATCCTGAACCCCGACGAGGCGAAGATCGAGCAGGCGCGGGCCCTGCTCGAGGAGGACGACTCGCCCTCCAGCTGGGAGAAGGTGGCGAAGAAGTACTCGACCGACGAGGCGACCCGCAACGACGGCGGCCTGCGCGAGGACGTCTCCCAGGGACAGAACGAGCCGGCGCTGGACGAGGCGATCTTCTCGGCGGCGCCCGGGTCCCTGGTCGGCCCGATCAAGGGGGACAGCGGCAGCTACCTGATCCAGCTGGAGAAGGTCAACCCCGGCCAGACCACGCCGCTGGACGACGTCTCAGACCAGATCCGCCAGACTCTCCAGCAGGGCATCCAGGCTCAGGACGTCGAGCAGTTCCGCTCGGACTTCATCGAGAAGTGGACCTTGCGCACCTTCTGTCAGGAGGACATCGCGGTCGCGCTCTGCGCCAACGCGCCCCCTGCCCCCGACCCCTGCCCGATCGACGATGAGACCCAGCGCGAGCAGGCCGATCCGGCGACCCTCGACGCGGGTTGCCCCGCGCCGGCGTCGCCCCGCAACGTGGTCAACCCGGGCACCGGTGCCATCTTTCCCGGCGAGCAGCTCCCGATCCTGCCCCAGGGACCGCTGAAGCCGATCCAGCCGCCGGCCGCCGGCCTGCCCCCAGGCG
>JBKJZF010000173.1:0-4914 GCA_046715315.1 Solirubrobacterales bacterium
GTCCGGCACCGGCGCCCCGGGCGCACCCGCCCGCCGCCAGGAGGCGAGGTAGGAGGCGTCGGCCAGGCCGACCACGACCGGCGGCCTGCGGCGCGCGGCGAGCAGGCGGTCCCCGGTCTCCGCCAGCGCCAGCACCTCGCCGCAGCGCGGAACCGCCGTGGGATCGAGGGCGCTGCCCAGCGCCAGGCGCTCCCGCTTGTCGCCGGGCTCGTCCCTTCGCTGCCACACCTCATAGCTCTCGCCGCTCCAGACGAGCCGGTAGGGAGACGGCGGCCGGCTTTGCGCGGGCGAACGGCGCAGCACCAGCGGGCGGTAGACGAGCAGGTCGTCGTAGGCGAGGGCGTCCGTGTCAGCCCATTGGCCCTTGGGAACGGAGCGTCCGCTGTCGAGCGGGATCCGCCGGCGGCGCAGCTCCGAGACCCCCTCGGGATCGGCGTCGCGGAGGAAGTGCCGGGCGCCGTAGGGGCTGTACTCGGTCATCAGGGTCGGCCCCTCCCCGGCGATCGTCGGGGCGATCTGCTCGAGCTCGGCGAGCTGGTCGCGCGGGCCGAGGTTGACGTCGCGGTAGGCGAGCGCGTTCGACCAGACCACGCCGGCGGCGACGAGCGCACCCAGCCCCAGCCCGATCGCGCGCCGGCCACGCGACCAGACCGCGCAGGCGCCGACGAGTGCGGCGAACGGCAGTACGACGGAGGCGGTGGCGAAGGCCTTTGCCTCGACCCAGGGCGAGCCGGCGACGGCGATCACCGCGGCCGTCGCCAGCGCACCCCCGACGAAGCAGGGGATCGTCCAGGCGCGGCGGCGCCAGGCGGCGGCGAGCCCGAGCGTGGCCGCGACCAGCGCCACCGCGATCAGGGCCCCGGAGGCGAGCGGCGCGACGCTGGCGAAGCGGAAGTCCCCGGAGGGCCAGATCCCCACCAGCTGCAGCGGATCCAGCGGCCCGGCAAGGTTGCCGATCGCGCCCGAGTCGGTCAGCGGCAGGGAGGTCGGCGGCACCAGCCCCCCGGCCCACAGCAGGGGCAGGCTGCCCAGCGCGGTCAGGGCCGTCAGGGCCGCGGCGCGGCCCAGGGCCGCCGCTGGGCCGAGCGTTCTCCAGGCGACGATCGCCGCCGCGGCCAGCACCGGGACGAGCCAGATCGCCCCGCCCAGGCTGAGCACCCCGAGCGTGGCGGCGCAGACGACCGAGAGCGGGACCACCGCCCAGGCCCGGGCGCCGGGCTCGACCGCACGCCCCGCCAGCGTCACCGCCGCGGCAAGCAGCGCGATCGCCGCCACCTCCTTGATCCCGCCCCAGAGGTAGTAGCCGTAGAGCAGCGCCGGCTGCGCGGCGAGGAAGGCGACGGCAACCCGCGCGCGGGGGCCGGAGAGGACGCCTCCGGCGAGCTCCCACAGCCCCAGCGCCAGCAGCGAGGCCGTGAACGCCATGTACGGCTGGACGAGCCAGGCGACGTCCTCGGAGAGGAGTGTCGCGACGATGCCGAGCGGCAGGAAGACGCCGCCCGGATAGCCCTCGCCGAGGTTCAGCGCCAGCGTCGCCTCGTAGGTGGACGGCGCCAGCCCGTCGAGATCGCGGCCATGCTCGAGGAGCTGGTCGGTGAACGCCATCCAGCTGGCGCTGTCGTCGAGCTTGATGAACCCGGCGAAGGTCGCCTCGCCGGAGAGGACGATCGGCGCCGCGTAGACGGCGAAGACGCCGACCGCGGCCGCGATTGCGCAGCGGCTCGGAAGGTTCGGTCCGCGGCGCGCCCCCGCGATTGCGCCCACAAGCGCCAGCGCGACCACGACCGGCGTCGTCAGCTCGGCGGTCGCGTCCGCCAGCGTCAGGAACTGCCCGACGACCACGATCGCCGCCAAGCCGACCACGGGGACCAGGGCGCCGGGGAGCCGGGTTCGCGCCAGCGCCTCGACCGCGAGCCCGCAGCCGACGCTCAGCGCCGCGAGCGCGAGCGGGAACGCGAGCCATGCCGTCAGCAGGTTGGTGTCCTCGCGCCTTCCTCGGCTACAAGCCGAGGTCGTCGGCGTAGTTGTCGCGGTACTGCTCGCGCCGTTCGAGCACGTTCTCGACATAGGCCCGGGTCTCGGGGAAGCCGATGTCGCCGGGCTCGAGCTCGATCCCGCCCCAGTGCTCGACGTTGGCCTGGCCGGCGTTGTAGGCGGCCAGAGCGGCCACCACGTTGCCGCCGTAGAGATCGAGCAGGTGGCTGAGCAGATAGGTCCCGTAGCGGATGTTGATGTCGGGGTCGGCGAGGTCCTCGGTCTCGAAGGCGATGCCGCCGCTGAGCTCCGCGACCCGCGCCGCCGTCTCGGGCGTGATCTGCATCAGGCCCCTCGCGCCCGCGCTCGAGGTCTGGTCGCGGAAGCGCGACTCCTCGTAGATCACCGCCGCGATCAGCGCCGGGTCGAGGTTCTTCTCCTCCGCCTGCTGGCGGATGATGTCGTCGTGGCGCAGGGGCAGGGTGACCTCGCGGATCGCCTCGCCGAAGTCGAGCCGGCTGATCGCAAAGACGATCGCCGCCGCCAGGCCGACCGCGGCCAGCAGGGCCCAGGGCAGGCGGCGGCCCCTCACGCTCGTGCTCCGGTCTCTGCCAGCGCCGGGATCAGCGCGGCGACGGCCGCCTCCAGCTCCTCCCGGGTGCCGTCGTTGGCGAGCACGTGCGTGGCCCGGGCGGCCTTCTCGTCCTGCGAGAGCTGGCGGGCCTCACGCTCGCCCAGCAGCCCGGTGCCGCGCTTGCCCGCGCGCTCGGCGCGAACCTCGTCGCCCGCCACCACGGCGACGGTGACGTCGAAGGAGGGCTCGATCCCGGCCTCGAACAGCAGCGGAACCTCGACCACCGCCAAGCGAGCGTCCTCTCCAAGCTCAGAGCGCCAAGCGGCTACGCGCTCGCCGACGAGCGGGTGCAGCACACTCTCCAGCCAGGCCAGCTCGTCGGGGCGCTCAAAGACAATCGCACCGACCCGAGCGCGGTCGACCTCGCCGCCCGGCGCGGCCTCCTCACCCCAGCGCTCGACGATCTTCGCCGCCACCTCGGGTACGGCCAGCAGGTCGTGCACGACCTGGTCGCTGGAGAGCGTCTCTGCTCCCAGCCTGCCGAACGCGAACAGCGCCTCGGACTTGCCGGCGGCAACCGCTCCCGTCAGCCCGACGAAGGGCACGGGCGGCGAGGCCGCCCGCTGGCTCACGAACCCTCGGGCTCCTCGGAGGCGAGCTCGGCGGCCTCGGGCTCGGCCTCGGCGGCCGGCGGCGCCTCGGAGAAGACTTCCTCGGAGAGGTCCAGGTCGGGCACCTCCGCGGCGGGCTCGGCGGCGGGCGCCGTGGCGACGTCGGTGAGCTCGACGGGCATCAGGTCCCGCAACGGCATGTTCCCGGTCTCGGCGCGCTTGACGCTGAGGCTGATCCGCCTGCGCTCCTCGTCGATCTCCAGGATCCGCACCCAAACCTCCTGGTCGGGGCTGACGACATCGCCCGGGCTCTCGACATGATGCTCGGCGAGCTCGGAGATATGGACCAGGCCCTCGACCCCAGGCACGATCTCGACGAAGGCACCGAAGGCGACGACCTTGCTGACCTTGCCCTCGAGCACGGCGCCGACCCGGTACTCGTTGAGGACCTTCTGCCACGGGTCCTCCTGGGTCTGCTTGAGGCCGAGCGAGATGCGCTGGCGGTTGCGGTCGATGTCGAGCACCTTGACCCGCACCGTCTCACCGATCGACAGCACCTCGGACGGGTGGTTGACGTGGCTCCAGGAGAGCTCGGAGATATGGATCAGGCCGTCGATCCCCTCGAGGTCGACGAAGGCGCCGAAGTCGACGATGTTGGAGATCTTGCCCTCGACGATCTGCCCGGGCTGCAGGCGCCCGAGGATCTGCTCCCGGACCTCCTTGCGCTCCTCCTCGAGGACCGCGCGGCGGGAGAGGACGACGTTGTTGCGGCTGCGGTTGAGCTCGATCACCTTGCACTCGAGCGTCTGGCCCTTGAACTCGTCCAGGTTGTGGACGCGGCGGATGTCGACCAGCGAAGCAGGCAGGAAGCCGCGGACGCCGAGGTCGAGGATGAGCCCGCCCTTGACGACCTCAATCACGGTTCCCTCGACGGGTTCACCGGACTCGGCGGCCGCCTCGATCTTGCGCCAGGCCTTCTCGAAGCGGGCGCGCTTCTTGGAGAGAAGCAGTCGGCCCTCCTGGTCCTCCTTGGTCAGGACCAGAGCGTCGACGCTCTCGCCGAGCGAGACCTCGTCGGCCGGGTCGACCGAGCGGCGGATCGAAAGCTCGTTCGCAAGGATGACGCCCTCGGACTTGTAGCCGATGTCGACGAGCACCTCGTCCTTGTCGATGCGGACGACCTCGCCGGAGACGACGTCGCCCTCGCTGAAGGGCCTGATCGTCGCCTCGTAGTTGGGCACGAGCACGCCGTCCTGCTCGATCATCAGGTTGTCGGCAGCGCCGTTGGTCGCCTGTGGAGGCGCGGCGGGAGGCGCTTCTGGCGCAGGCGTGGTTGTCGTGTCCGGCGTGGACAAGGCCGACAACTATAGGCGACCTCCAGCCGATGACGGCCGACGGCCCCGAGGCGTGCTCGAGGCGGGCCGAGCGGTACCCTCGCGAGCCGATGCCCACCCGTCGCACCAAGCGCGGCGCCGAGCGCACACCGCTCACCGGCGCACACGACGTCCTCGTCTGCGGCGCCAGTTTCGCCGGCCTTGCCGTCGCGCGCGAGCTGGCCGGCAGCGGCGCGCGGGTCCTGGTCATCGACCGCTACGAGATCGGCGAGCGCCAGACCTCGGCCTGCGCCGCGCCCACCGGGTGGCTGCGGGCGATGGGCCGGAGGATTCGATCCGCCAGACCTTTGGCGACCTGGTCATCCACACCCCGCATACGACCGCGCGGATGCGCCTGCCGTGGACGTTTTCGACCTTCGAC
>JBKJZF010000174.1:0-4046 GCA_046715315.1 Solirubrobacterales bacterium
AACCGGCGACCTCCTGGGTGCGATGCAGGACGGCGATTAGAGGCAAGAGCTGGCGTTTTCGGCTCTAGAAAGCGGAGTCTGGCCCGCGGGGTCAAAAGCGCACGGGCGCGGATAGTCGTGGATTACCGGGGATATCGTTCGATTCGGGCACCAGAACGGGGCTGGTGCCCAATGGCGATCGGCCCCGCCGAGGCGAGATTACTGCGCGGGCGATGTCGCAGGAGAACGTCGAGCTGGCCCGTGATCAGTTGCGGAGTGCTGGCCGCTGGGCTCGGCAGGAAGGTGGCCCGGTGGCCTCAGTTACGGCTCGCCGCCATCCGTGAAAGGTGTACGGCATCTGCTTGAAAGGTGCCGCACTTAGAGTGGTGCGCAAGCTCTCGTGAAGACGCCGGCGGACAAGACTCTCGTCAGGGCGACACCCGACCGTGCCGTCCGTAGACGGCACATCGGGCGACCCGAATCCGACGCTGCGAGCGAGGGCGACCTCGTGAGCGGACCGGGCGGAATCGACCGTAGCGGCGCCACGCGGGCCGGCGAGGGTTACGCTCGGGGCGCCTTGTGAGCGCCACTCATCGCGCCCGCATCGAGCTCTGCGGAAGCGTCTCGGTGGAGGTCTCCGGACGGCGCCTCGACGGCGCGTTCAGCGGTGATCGTGCCCGTCTCTGCCTGGCCTACCTGGCCCTTAACCGCGGGCGGCCGGTACGGCGGGATGAGCTGATCGCAGCGGTGTGGCCCGAGCACCTGCCGCAGAACCCGGAGGCCGCCCTGGCAACGCTCCTGTCACGCCTGCGTCGCGCGCTCGGCCCCGACGTCATCGAGGGCCGGGCGGAGATTCGGCTGATGCTCCCCCAGGAGCTTCGCATCGACGTGGAGGAGGCGACCGAGGCCATCGCGCGCGCGGAGGAGCGGCTCGAGGGGGGCGACCTCGTTGGTGCCAGCATGGCGGCGACCGCGGCGCTCGAGGCCGCCGAACACGAGCTGCTCCCAGGCCTCGAGGAAGACTGGATCGAAGAGCACCGCCAGGAGCTGGTCGGCACCCGCCTTCGCGCCCTCGAGTGCCGAGCTGAGGCGGCGCTGCGGCTTGGGGGTCCAGCGCTCGCGGCCGCCGAACGTGCGGCTCGTGACCTGATCGGCATCTCGCCCTATCGCGAATCCGCTCACCGGCTGCTGATGCGCAGTCTCGCCGCCCGAGGCGACCCGCCCGAGGCACTGACCGCCTACGAGGCGCTTCGCACGCTGCTTCAGGATGAGCTGGGCGCCACTCCCTCTGCCGAGACTGTCGAGCTGCATCAGCGCCTACTCGAGGGAGAGGTCGATGACTCGACCCGCCAGGGGGAAGGCGCGCCGCTATCGGGGACCCTCACCATCGTGGTCGCGGAGCTAGTCGAGGCCGATCGGCTGGCCGGCCATATCGACGAGGAGGCCGCAGCCGCCGTCCGAGTGACGGGCTTGCAGCTCATGCGCGACGCGGCGAGGACCTCGGAGGGCAAGGAGCTTCAGATGACTGGCGACGGGCTGGTCATCGCCTTCGACAGCGTCCTCAAGGCGCTGAGCTGCGTGACGCTGATGCAGCAGTTCGCGGTCCACCACGCACAACTCAACCCCGAGCGCGGCGTAGCCGTCCGCTCCGGCATCAGCGTCGGGGAGGCGCCATCCGAGGAGGCCGCGCTGCTGGGAGGCGCCGCTGCGGTCGCTCGGGAGCTCTGCCGCCGCGCCGGGCCCGATCAGGTACTGGTGAACGAAGTGGTCGCGAGCCTCGCGCCGGCGACGGGCGGCCACGAGTTCGTCGAGATCGAGCCGAGAGACCCCGACGAACGCCCGGGAGTACCGGCCGTACACGAGCTGCGGTGGCGGTCAGGCGCTCAAGACGGCGCTGAGCCGATCGTGGGAGCCGATCCTGGTGGATCGGAGGCGACGGCGCTGGATGAGGTCGCCGTTGGCGAGCTGGAGCGCAGCCTGCAACTGAGCGGAATCGTCGACGCGCAGCTAGGTGGCCGTTACTCGGTCGTGTTCGCCTATCCCGGGCAGGGCGTGGGGGATCTCCACCTCGAGCTGTCCGGCTGCACGACCCAGGTCTGCGCGATCCTCGAGGAGGCCTCGACCTTCGAGCAGCATGGCGTGCACGTGATCGGCCTCTCGACGGAGCCGAGCGTCCCTCCACCCGGTTGCGCCGAGATCAGCTTCCCGGTCGGCATCGTCCCCCAGGACCTCCTTGGGGGGATCCTGCCCGCCGTGGAGCGCGGTGACCGCCGCTACTCCGCCCGCACGAGCTTCGTGGTGTTCCCGGACCGAACCGGCGTGCGAATGACGGGGGTCACCGATGTCCTCGCGCACGTGCGGAAGTCTTTCGACATCGCCATGGAGCGAAGGCTCAGCGGCTACCGGGACGCCGCCTTGGCCCATCTGGCGCAGGGCTCGAGCCTGCCTTCGGCGGTGGATGTTCGGGAGCTCCTGGCGCCCGGCGCCGACTCTGTCGGCATCTCGCGCGTCGAAGTGAAGCTTGACCTCGTCTCCAAGCTCGCCGCTCCGGACGTGATCGCCTCGGAGGCCGGATACATCGAACGCATCAATCGGCTCTTCGAGGAGCATGGGCTCGAGCGGCTGTTTCCGGCGGTGGTCTCGATTTGCACCGAGGAGGACCCCGCCTGGTACCTGATGGAGGCGGTGAACCCGGTCCCTCTCGACAGTTTGGTCTTCGAGGACGACGCCCGGACCGTCCTCCGCACCGACCGGCGGCAACTGCTCGCCGGGCTGGTGGAGCGAGTCGCCGCCCTCTACGAGCTCACCTTCCGCCCCGAGGTCCCACGCGTGGCGCGGTACCACTACCTCGGGCGCTTCGTCGACATCCCCGGGCGCGACGATGCCCAAGCCACCTTCGCGTCTCTGGTCGGAGGGGAGCTCGAGTCGCTGCTAGCTCGCAGAGTTGTCCTGGACGGCGGTTTCACCTGCCGTTCCTTCCGCGAGCAGATCGACTTCCTGGAGCGGAGCCTGGACGCGCTCCTCGAGCCTGTAGGCGCCTACATCCACGGTGACCTGCACCTGCCGAACATGCTCCTCGACGAGGCGGGGGAGAAGGTGGTCCTCATCGATCCCCGCGTGGTATGGGACGGAAACGATGTCGGCGATCCAGGGTTCTGCGACCCGGTCTACGACCTCGCCACTCTTCTCCACAGCATCCACGCGATGTCAGCGATCTTGCGCGCGATCGACACCGGCAAGACGGAGGCGCTCCTCGAGAGGGAGGACCCGGGTCCCGGGGAGCCGCTCCTCGTGCAGCCCGGAGTCCTGCAACTTCATGACAACCCGGTGCTCGAGTGGTTCACCGGTTGGGTGGAGCACGCGCTCCCGCCATCAGTGCTCGGGACGTCCTGGCGCGCGCGGCTGCACATCGGGGCCGCGAACGCATTCCTGGGCTGGCTGAAGTACGCGCGCGCGATCCAGACGGGTGACGCCTGGCTGGCCACGTACGCGGCGGTCGTCTACCACCTCGAGTGTGGGCGGCGCGAGCTTGAGCGACAACGCGAGCGGGTGGGAGGATGACGCTCGGCGCTGGCTATCGACCCCGGCCGATCAGGTTCCTGGAGCTGGTCGAGCTCCACGGCTGGCGGATCAAGCTCTACGGGGCCGCCTCCGAGCGATCAGCGCCGCGCTCGGAGCTGGTAGAGGCCACGAAGCGGCTGGCCGGGCGGGTCCTTCCCAGCCCTGCCGATGGCGCCGGCCGCTACTCGGTCGGGTTCGCCTGCGCGCATGATGGACGTGGCGGCTGCTTCTCCTTCGTCGATTGGTGGGCAGACGAGAACGAGCTTCACCACCACATCTACGTCGCTCCAGAGGAGCGACCGGCTGAGCTCTCGCCCGCCGGGCCGGACGCGCTCACAGCTTGCGTCTGGGATCTGGCGATCATGAGCTTCGAGCGTGAGGCCTGGTTGGAGACCGTAATGCGGAACCCGGCCGGTCCGGACTTCGACGCCTATCTCGCCGCGCGCCTCGACGCGGTCGTCTGAGGCGACCGCGCGATGGCGAGCGTCCTGCCTATGCGCCGAATG
>JBKJZF010000175.1:0-3633 GCA_046715315.1 Solirubrobacterales bacterium
CTCTTTCAGCTGTGGATACGGGACGTGCGCCTCCGCGAGCAGCACATTCATGTGGCCGGGCATCCGCCCTGCCACAGGGTGGATTGCGTACGACACCTCGACACCGCGGGACTCGAGCAGGTCGGCCAGGGCTCGCACGTCGTGCTGCGCCTGGGCGACCGCCATCCCGTAGCCGGGGACGAAGACGACCTTGTCGGCATATCCGAGCATCACAGCCACGTCCTCGGCGCTGGCCGACCGCACGTGCCCATCTGCGTCGCCGGCCGCGGCCGCCGCTCCAGACGGGGTGACCTGGCCGAACGCGCCGAAGAGGACGTTGGTGACCGAGCGGTTCATCGCCGTCGCCATCTCCATCGTCAGGATCGTTCCCGAGGAGCCGACCAGGGTGCCGGCGACGATCAGCGCCACGTTGTCGAGCGCGAAGCCGGCGGCGGCGGCGCTGAGGCCGGTGAACGCGTTCAGGAGCGAGATCACCACCGGCATGTCGGCGCCGCCGATCGGCAGCACGCCCAGGTTGCCGAGCAGCCCGGCCCCGATCAGAACCGCGATGAAGATCGCCTGGGAGGGATCGTCGTTGGTGGAGGCGAGGACGACGCAGGCGACAACGACCCCGACCACCAGGAGCGCGTTCAGAACCTGTTGCCCGGGCACCTTGATCGGCTGGCCGGGGATGATTCCCTGGAGCTTGGAGAAGGCGATGTTCGAGCCCCAGAACGAGACCGACCCGACCACCATCGAGAACAGGACCGGGACGAAAGTCTCCAGCGGGATCTGGGTGATCAGGCCCTCGTCGAGCTCGGTCAGCCCCTGGCGAAACTCGGACCAGGCGATCAGCGCCACCGCGCCGCCGCCGACGCCGTTGTAGAGCGCGACCATCTGCGGCATCGCCGTCATCTGAACCCGCAGCGAGGCGACCACTCCGACGGTGGTCCCGATCGCGAGGCCGGTGATGATCAGGCCCCAGTTGCCGATCCCGTCGAGCAGCAGCGTCGTCGCGACCGCGACCGCCATCCCGCCGGCGGCGATCAGGTTGCCCTGCTTGGCGGTGGTCGGGTGGGTGCCCCGGCTGACGCCGAAGATGAACATCGAGAAGGAAACGATGTAGAGCCCGGTGGCGGCCCCGCCGCCCGGCTCGAGCACTGCGAGAGGCATGGGCTAGCCGTCTCCTTCGGCGTCCGCCTTGGGCTTTGGCTTGCGAGCGAACATGCCCAGCATCCGGTCGGTGACCATGAAGCCACCGACGATGTTGATCGCGCCGAAGGCGATCGCGACCACCGCGATCGTCTGCTCCAGAGCCCCGTCGGCGAAGCCGGCGACGATCAGCCCGCCGAGCATGACGATGCCGTGGATCGCGTTCGTCTGCGACATCAGCGGCGTGTGCAGGGTGGTCGGAACCTTCGAGATCACCTCGAAGCCGACGAAGGCAGCGAGGACGAAGATCGTGATCTCGGTGGCGAGGTCCATCTAGTCGCCCCGCCCGCCCGCTTCGGCAGCCTGGCGTGCACGCTCGTGCTTGATCTCGCCCTCGTGGGTGATGCAGGCACCGGCGACGATCTCGTCGTCGAAGTCGAGGCTGAGCTCACCCTGCTCGGAGACCAGCAGCCCCAGCAGGTTCTCGATGTTCTTCGCGTAAAGCTGTGATGCGTCCGCGGCCATCTCGCTCGGGAGGTTCACCGGGGAGATGATCTTGACCCCGCCCTCGACCACGGTCTCGCCTCCCCGGGTGAGCTCGCTGTTGCCGCCGGAGTCGCCGGCGAGGTCGACGATCACCGAGCCGGGATGCATGTTGCGCACGCCCTCGGCGGTGATCAGGATCGGCGCGCGCCGGCCGGGGATCTGGGCCGTGGTGATGATCACGTCCTGGCGGGCCGCGTTCTCGGCCAGCGCCTCGCGCACCTTCTCGTTCTCCTCCTCGGTCAGCGGGCGCGCATACCCGCCCTCGTCCTCGGCGTCCGGGATGAAGTCGAGCTCCAGCGGCCGCCCGCCGAGGGAGGCGATCTGCTCCCAAGCGGCGCGGCGGATGTCGAAGCCGGTGACGATCGCGCCCAGCCTCCTCGCTGTGGCGATCGCCTGCAGCCCAGCGACGCCGGCCCCCAGGACCAGCACCTTCGCCGGCGCGACGGTGCCCGCGGCCGTGGTCATCATCGGGAAGAAGCGGCCGGCCTCTCGCGCCGCGAGCAGCGCCGCCGCGTAGCCGGCGACGTTCGCCTGCGAGGAGAGGGCGTCCATCGACTGGGCACGCGTGATTCGCGGGATCGCCTCCATCGCGAAGGCGGTCACGCCGGCCGCTGCCAGCGCCCTCGATGTCTCGCCGGAGGTGAGCGGCGCCAGGTGGCCGATCAGCACCTGCCCGGAGCGGAGCTTCGAGATCTCGTCCGCGGTCGGCGGCGCGACCTTGACCACCACCTCGGCGCCCCAGGCCTGATCGGAGGCCCCGACCTCGGCCCCGGCCTCGGAGTACTGAGAATCGGGGTGACCCGAGGCCTCGCCGGCGCCGGACTCGACCGCTACGCCGAGATCCTTCGCGGCGAGGGAGCCGGCCGTGTCCGGAATCAGCGCCACGCGGCGCTCCCCGGGGGCGGTCTCCTTTGGAACTCCGATCTTCATCAATGCCTCGAGGGGACGCGGCGACCACGCCGGCCATCGTGAAGCCGCGAGAGCCTACCCAAGCCGCTCAGGGCGTGATTCTCAGCACCTGGTCGTTGGCGCCGTCGCTCGCCCAGACGGAGTCGAGGCCGACGGCGATGTCCTCCAGCGACTCCCCAGCGTTGACCGTGCCGACGACCTCGCCGCTGTTGGGATCGAGCGCGGACACGGTGCCGTCACCGTGCGAGACCCAAAGCCGACCCAAGCCCGAGGCGATGTCGCGCGGGTCGGTGCCGACCCTGACGGGGTCCCCGGCCTCGTTGGTCTGGGGGTCGATCTGGGTCGCGGTCCCATCGTCGGTGTTGACGACCCACACAAAGCCGTCGTCGGCGATCGTGATGCCCTTGGGGTTGTCGCCGACCTTGATCTCCTCCCCGGCGGTGCCGGCGGCGGGATCGATGCGCGAGACCGAGTCGCCTACCCGGTTGCTCACCCAGATCGAGCCGTCCTCGCCGATCGCGACGCCGTAGGGAGAGTCACCAACGGCGATGGGCTCCCCCAGAGGCGCGAGATCCGTGCTCAGGTGCTGGACCGTTCCGCCCGCGGCCAGCGTCACCCACAGCCCGCTCTCATTCACGGCAAGGTCGACCGGACCGCCGGCCAACGCAACGGAGTCCGCCGTGTCGGAGCCTGCGGTCACCTTGAAGACCTGGCCGGCCTCCTCGGCAGCGCCGAACGCAGCACCCTCGCCCACCACGACTCCCTCCGCGCCTTCGGCGGGGACGCTTCGCAGCGCGCTTCCATCCGTAGGGACCCGCGTGAGCTGACCGCCGGTTCGGCTCGCGACCCAGATCGCGTCCTTGCCAACAGCGATTCCCACGGGCATGGCAGGCACTCCGATTTGGTCGACGACCTTCCCGGCGACGGCCGGCTCGCTTCCGCCGCCACCGTCACCGCCTCCGCCGGCGCCTTCGGGGCTCTTGTCGGACCCCCTGAGGACGAGGAAGGCCGCGACCGCGAGCGCGATCACGCCCGCGACGGCGGCGA
>JBKJZF010000176.1:0-3482 GCA_046715315.1 Solirubrobacterales bacterium
GGCCGCGGCCTCGACCGCCCCTGCGGCGCCGAGCATGTGGCCGGTCATCGACTTCGTGGATGACACCGCCACCCGGTGCGCGTGTTCGTCACCGAGGGCCGCCTTGATCGCGGCGGTCTCGCCCGCATCGTTCAGCTGGGTGGAGGTGCCGTGCGCGTTAACGTACTGCACCGCGGAGGCATCCTCGCCGGCGTCTTCGAGCGCGCGGCGGATCGCGATCGCGGCGCCGGTGCCTTTCGGATCGGGCGCGGTGATGTGGAACGCGTCGTCCGAAGCCCCGTAGCCGGCCACCTCGGCGTAGATCCGAGCGTCACGAGCCCTCGCGCGGGTCTCGGGTTCCAAGATCAGCGCGCAGGCACCTTCGGAGATCACGAACCCGTCGCGCTCGGCGTCGAAGGGCCGTGAAGCGCTCTCGGGGTCCGGGTTCTTCGTGAGCGCGGTCATCTGCGCGAACGCTGCGACGGTGAGCGGGAGTGTCGCCGCTTCTGAGCCGCCGACGAGGCACACATCGATCTGCCCGTCCCGCACCATCCGGTAGCCCTCGCCGACCGCGTGCGCGCCCGAAGCGCAGGCCGAGACGGTGCAGAAGTTGGGGCCGGTGAAGCCGAAGATCATCGCGATGTGCCCCGCCGCCGCGTTGGCCATGAGCGCCGGCACCATGAACGGCGACACCCGGCCCGGACCCTTCTCGAGCATCGTCGAGTGCTGGTTGAGCAGCCACTCGATGCCGCCGATGCCGGTGCCGAAGACGATCCCCGCTCGTTCCGAAAGCACCTCCGGCGACCCGGCGTCCTCCCATGCGAGCTTGGCGGCGGCGATCGCGTACTGCGTGAATCGGGCGGTGCGACGGATCTCTTTCGGTTCCATCCACCGCGACGGGTCGAAGTCGCGGACGTCGCCGGACAGCGTGACCGGCAGGTCGGAGGGGTCGAACCGCTCGATCCGCCCGATCCCGTTGCGCCCCGACGTCAAGCCGGTCCAGAACTCCTCGACGCCGGTGCCGACAGGTGTGACGGGGCCGATCCCCGTGACGACGACCCGCTCGCCCATCTCGCCTACGACATCCCGAGCTTCTGCGAAACGAGGGCCACGGCCTGACCGACCGTCTTGACTCCCTCCATCTCCTCCTCAGGGATCTCGATGTTCCATTCCTCTTCGAGGGCGAGCACTGCCTCCACGAGGTCGAGCGAGTCGGCGTTCAGCTCTTCGGCGAACCGGGCGTCGGGCACCACGAGGGCCTCGTCCACCGCCAGCTGCTCGGCCAGTACCTTGCGCACCCGGGCATCGATCTCTGCCTTGTCCATCCCTTCCTCCTGTGTCGTTGCTGTCGTGATCTCGGCTCAGCCCGTCATGCTATGGGCTCGGCCGTCCACGCGACTAGGCCGTGAGCCCACCATCGACCGGGAGCACCACCCCGTTCAGGTAGGACGCTTCCTCGGACATGACGAACCGCACGACGGCGGCGACCTCGCCAAGGGTCGCAGCCCGGCCCACCGGCGTCTGTTCCAGGTAGTAGGCGCGGGCCTCGTCGGTGATGTGCGATGTCATCTCCGTGTCCAACAGGCCCGGACACAGGGCGTTCACCGTGATCCCCTTGCCCCCGACCTCTCGAGCGAGCGACTTCGTGAGTCCGACGAGGCCGGACTTGGTCGCGGCGTACACGGTCTGCCCCGCGTTGCCCCGCAAGGCGACGGCCGAGGACATGTTGACGATCCGCCCCCACTTCGCGCGCAGCATCCCTCGGAGCGCCGCCTGGCTGCACAGGAACGCTCCCCGAAGGTTGGTCGCCAACGTGCGTTCGTAGACGTCCATCGGGTACTTGAGCAGGAGGCCGTCGCGCGACACCCCCGCGTTGTTCACGAGACCGGTCACACCGCCGAGCTCGTCACCCACGCGGCGGAACCCCTCGCTCACGGATGCCTCCTCGGTGACGTCGAGCTCGACCGCCATGCCGGGGGTGCCTGCGGCCTCGAGCGCCTCGAGGGTCTCCTTGGCGTCCGTCTCGCTCGAGCGGTAGCCGATCGCGACCTGCCATCCGTCCGCGGCGAGCGCCTCCGCACATGCTCGTCCGATCCCTCGCGAACCGCCCGTGACCACAGCCACCCTCGGAGTGCTCACGACGGGGCCGGCTCTGTCCAACGGATGAGGTTGGCCCCCCAGGCGAGGCCCGCGCCGAATGACGTGATCAGGACCAGGTCGCCGGTCCGGATGCGACCGGCACGCCATGCTCGGTCCAGCGCGATCGGGATCGACGCCGCCGATGTGTTGCCGACGGACTCGACGTCGACGACGACGCGCTCCAGGCCGATGCCCAGGCGTTCGGCGACCGCGATCATGATCCGGGCGTTCGCTTGGTGGGGGATGAGCACGTCGACGTCATCCGGCGCGTAGCCCGACTTCTCCAGCAGCTGGCGACAGGCGTTGGCCATCTCTACGACCGCACGCTTGAACACCGCGCGGCCCTTCGGCATGCGGATCGCGTGGTCCCGAGCCTCGACGGTCTCGTGGGTCGCGGGCCGGCTCGAGCCGCCCGCCGGGATCAGCAGGATCTCGGCCGCGGTGCCGTCCGCTCCAAGGACCGAGCCCAGCACCCCTTCGCTCTCGGTCCGGCGCAGCACCACGGCGCCCGCCCCATCGCCGAACAGGATGCAGGTGGTCCGGTCGTAGAGGTCCATGACCCTGGACATCACCTCGGCGCCGATCACGACGACGGTCTCGGCCTGACCGGACTCGATGAACGCCGTCCCGGTGGACATCGCGTAGGAGAACCCGGCGCACGCGGCGTTCACGTCGAAAGCCGGCGCCCCGATGCCGAGCTTGCGCTGGACCCACACGGCCGCGGCGGGGATCGGCGTATCCGGGGTGCAGGTGGCGCAGATCAGCAGGTCGACTTGCTCTGGGGCGATCTGAGCGGCCTCCAGCGCGATACGGGTGGCCTCGGCAGCCAGGTCGGAGGTCACCTGACCATCGGGCGTGAAGCGGCGCTCCTTGATGCCCGTGCGCTCCTGGATCCACTCGTCGCTCGTGTCGATGAACGATTCGAACCACGCGTTGGGGATCACCCGGTCGGGCAGGACCGAGCCCGTTCCGGCGATGGCCGCGTGCCGTTGTCCGCTCACGATCCCCGCTCCCGGTCGCCCGCAACCATGAAGGTGGAGGATATCGTCCATGGCGGCCGATGCCCCCGCCCGAGGCACCGGAGGGGCGCTACTCGCTTAGGAGTTCCTCCGCCGCCTCTGGGGAGCCCACCGCGACGGCCCTGGCCCCTGGGACCACCCGCTTCGCGAGCTTCGTGAGGACGTCGCCCGGCCCCGCCTCGACGAACGTGTCCGCCCCCGCTCTGGCTAGAGCCTGCGCGCACCGTTCCCACCGAACCGGTGAGACGACGTGTCGCTTGAGCAGCGCGCGGAGCTCCTGCGGATCCTCGACGAGCTCGCCGGTGACGTTGGCCGCCACGGGGAAGCGCGGCGCTGCGAATGTCG
>JBKJZF010000177.1:0-5309 GCA_046715315.1 Solirubrobacterales bacterium
ACCGTACCCAGGGGTACGGCCTTCGCCCGCCGACCACGACCGGCTCGATCCCGCGCGCCCCCGCGCACGCGCTGCCGTGGAATCAACCATCTACTCGCAGTAGTTCCGCCCGGGGGGCGGCGCCGGATCGCGACCGGCGATGCCCGTGCAGTCGCTGACGCTGCGCTGTCGCTGGACGAGCGCCGGCGAGGCGGAGCCGGGCCCCAGGTTTCGCAGCTGGTGGGGGTCATCGCCGAGGTCGTAGTACTCGATCGTGTCGTCCTGCTCGCAGCCCTGGGCACGGGTGGGGTTGATCGGCACGGACTTGTGATCGATGTAGATCTGGTCGTCGGCGACGATCCCCGAGTAGCGGCAGTTGTGCATCTCGACGCCGATGCCGCGGTCGGCGGGCCAGGCGCCGTCGTCGCCCTGGAGCAGGGGCACGATCGAGCGTCCGTCCATCGTCCGGCAGTCGCCGACCGACCGGCACGGCTCGGCGCCGGCGAGCTCGAGGAACGTGGGCGCCAGGTCGATGTTGGCGATCGGCTGCTTGATCTTGCCCGGCACGTTTGCCCCGACCAGGTCGTCGGGAATCCGGGCCGCCAGGGGCACCTCGATCGTCTCCCGGTAGGGGAGGCGCTTGCCGCCCGCGAGGCGGTGCTCACCCTCGAACAGCCCGTTGTCCGAGGTGAATATGATCACCGTCTCGTCCAGGGCGTCCTTCTTGCGCAGGGTGTGGAAGATGTCCTTCACCCCGCGGTCGATCTCGCGCAGCGAGGCCAGGCGGCAGCGGTGTGCCCGCTCGAGGTCGGCTATGTCGCTCTTTCCCAGCCGGGGAACCCCTCGCATGAACGCCGGCTTGTCGGACATCTTGCTCTCGTTGAAGGCGGGCCCGCGCGGCAGCGCCCGGCTGCGAAACAGGTTCTCGTCGCCGGGAGCGGGCACGGCCTTGGTGGAGCACGTGCCGGCGTCGCTGCGGCCGTTCTCGCCGTGCGGCGCGTGCGGGGTGAGCCAGAGGAAGAACGGCTTCGGGCCGCCCGCCCAGTTGCGCACCAGGTCGTCGGCCTCGCGATTGAGGTAAGTCGTCTGGTAGGCGCTGGGGCGCTCGCCCCGGTGGACGCGCCTGCCGTTGACCGAGACGCTGTAGTCGTAGTAGGTGAGTGGTGGCAGCAGCATCCGCCACTGGCTCCAGCCGGTCTCCGGCCGGGTCGGGGGGCTGACCGCCTGGTTGTAGTGGTTGAGGTACTTGCCGACCATCGCCGTGCGGTAGCCGTCGTTGCGCAGCCAGCTCGCCAGCGTGTTCGCCGGGTCGTCGAAGGTCGAGTACGAGTTCCAGGCTTCGTGGTTGTGGGCGTACTGGCCGGTGAGCAGGCTGGCGCGGGAGGGGCAGCAGAAGGGGCTGGTGACCATGTAGTTGCCGAACCTGGTCCCGCGCCCGGCGATGCGCCGCTCGGTGAAAGGCATCACCCCGCGGCCGAACTGGCCCAGCGTCTGATCGTCGGTCTCGATGACGACGAAGTTGGGCCTCGGAGCCGCAGCCGCAGCCTCGGCCTCGTCGGCCGAGTCTGGGGTGGCGAGCCACCAACTTGCGAGCACCGCCACCATCACCCCACAGAGCGCGGCAGCGAGCCGCGCGATCGTGCCCCCTTGCCGGGCACGGAATGCGGTCTGCATGCGGAAATCGTAGAGGGTCGGCTCGCGACTTCACGGCGCCTTTACCACGCTATCTAGACTTCTGCCGATGCTTTGGCCTCGCCGCGCGCCCGGGGCGGCGCTCGCCGTGGCGCTGGCGACGGTCGCCGTTGGACTCTCAGCCTGTGATGACGAGGGCTCCGAGACCGTCGCGCTGCCGCCGCCGCCCGAGTGTGCGCCACCCCTGTATGACTCGATCCGCAAGCAGGAGGCGTACACCGACTCCGCGCTGGCGGTGGCCAGAGACGAGCAGACGTTCAACCTCAAGGGAATCAACCTCAAGCTCGCCCCGCCGATCGATTGGGACCAGAACCCCGACGACAGCACCGCCTTCCAGGGCAAGCTCCACGACTTCACCTGGCTCGACCTCCTGATCTACGCCTACCGGACCGGCGACACCAAGGCCCTCGCTCAGGCACGCGACATCTCGCTCGACTGGATCCGCGCCAACCCCTTCGTCAACCCCTACCTCGGAGGGCGGGATCGCGGCGACTCGAAGCCGTGGATAGACAAGGTCACCGCCGCCAGGGTCCAGTTCATCGCCTACGTCACCGCCGCGGCGGACTGCGAGGGCATGCTCAGCGCTCGCCAGCGGCGGACGCTGGAGAGCTCGCTGCAACAGCACGGCGCCTTCCTCGCCGATCCGGCCGCCTACCACGAGACCAACCACGGCCTCTACGCGGACCGCGGCCTCTACGTGCTTTCCCGCCTGTACCCGGATTTGGCCCAGGCGAAGGCATGGCGCCGGCTCTCGATCGACCGCTTCACCCGGACGCTGCGCCTGCACCTGATCGGCGGGGAGGGATTCTGGCTCGAGCATTCGGCCTCATACCAGCTTGCGATCAACCGCCTGGTGGGCGGCTTCCTCGGCCTGGTCGGCAACGAGGACCGCAAGTTCACCCGGATCGCGCGGCAGATGAGCGAGGTGACCGGCTGGGTGATCGAGCCCGACGGCGAGATCGTCCTCTCCGGCGACTCGAACCTGAAGTCGGTGACCCCGGAGGAGCTGGCGAGCTCGCAGGCGGGCCAGGGGCTGCGCTGGCTGCCGAAGACCGGGCTCGCGTTCGTCCGGCGACAGGACCCCGCCGCCTACCTGCAGGTGATGGCGAGCTTCCACAGCACCACGCACCATCACGCGGACGATCTCAGCTTCGACCTCTTCGACAGCGGCCGCCGGATCGTCAGCGACACCGGCCTCTACCACAAGGACCTGGACCGCTTCCAATCCTTCCAGGAGTCCCCGCAGGCCCACAGCGTGCTCTGGGCGGCGCCCGGCGGGATCGTCCGCGACGACGCGGCCGCCTACGGCAGCGGCCTCGACGCGGCCGGCCGGGGTGACGGCTGGTACGCGGTTCTCGGCCACGACCCGCTGCAGCAGCAGATCGGCGTTGCGAACAGCCGCCTGTTTCTCTACCGGCCCGGCTACGCGCTGGCGGTGGTCGATTGGGCGCGCTCCGACGTTTCCCGCCGGTACCAGCGCTACTTCCAGATCGACCCGGGGGTCGAGGTCGAGCGCGAGGGCGGGTCGTTGCGCCTGCTCGCCGACGGCCTCGACGCGACGCTGACGTCGAGCGCGAACACGAAGGAGCACCTGCGCCTCGCGCGCGGCGAAAAGCGTCCCCTCGCGGGCTTTGCCTTCCCGGGCTTTCGCGAGGCCGTCCCCCGCTGGACGGCGACCTTCCAGAGCGAGACAGACGACCTCGACGCCGTCGCCACCTTCGGCTTGGACCCCGCCCAGCAGGTGACGGCGCGGCTTGTCGGAAAGCCGACGACCGGGAGCGTGGCGTTGCGGATCCTCTCCGAGGGCGCCGACCTCGGGACCGTCCTCGTCGCCCGCAAGGGCGATCGCCTGCGGGTCGTGGCCTCGCCCGAGCTCGAGGGCGGCCAGATCCCGGAGGAGCAGGTCCCGCTCGACCAGCCCTAGCCCCAGCCGACTTCAGGCGGGCCGGGCCCGCTCGTAGCCGAGATCGTCGAGCGTCTCGCCCGCGATCTGCTCGAATCGGGCGAGGTCGGCGGCGCTCATCTCGGAGCGCCAGCGGGCGGCGCGGCTCGCCTGCAGCGGCTTCGACACGTTCGCCTGGTGGCCCGCGCGAACCTCGGCCGGGACGGCGTCGCCCTCGGCGCGATCGAAGTCGCGGGCGATCTCGGCGATGCGCCCGCCGGCGCCCTCCTGGTAGTCGAGGATCGCGTCGTCCCAGGGCAGCGCCATCGCCTCGCACACCGAGCGCAGCACAGGCTCGGGGTCGGCGACCAGCTGCTCGTATCGGACCTCGGTGTAGTGGGGCAGGCGCTTTGATTGCCGGCGGGCCTTGGTGATCTCCGAGCTCCACTTCTCGGCGGCGCCGGCGACGGTCTCGGGGCCGAAGTGCACGTCGACCAGCGACAGGGCCACGTCGCGGCCGTCGCGGATCAGGTGGACGTAGCGCGCCTCGGGCAGGACCCGGGAGATCGGGCGCAGCTTGCGCACGTAGTTGGTCGACTTGTCACCCCAGCGGCGCTTGTGATGCTCGGAGGCGTAGAGGCCGTAGAACTCGCGCAGGGCGTCGCCGGCGCCGAGCTCCCGATGGCCCTCGAGGCGCGACCGCAGCTGCTCGGCGTCGAGGCCGAAGTCGGGCCAGCGCCGGTGGGTGGTGATCACCTCGAGGGCGGCGCTCGCCGGATTGTCCGAGCGTTCGCAGGCCCTGATCACCTGGGGGATGAAATGGGTCTCCGGCGGGATCGCCACGTCGGGATGGGCGTCCAGCATCAACCGCAGCAGGGTCGTTCCGGAGCGGGCGACGCCGACGATGAAGATCGCGGGCTCGGCGCCGCTGGGCGGCGCGTCGGCGCGGCGCCGGGCAAACCGTGGGCGCATGGCGAATACTCTGCCAGCTTCGACCGCCGTGTTCGGACGACGCAAGCACACCCCCAAGGGCGAGGAGCGCCCGCTGCCCCGCTGGGCCCGGCCGCTCGAGATCCCCGCCTGCCCGCCGGGCTGGCGGATCGGCCCCCCCGACTTCGTCGGCATCGGGGCGCAGCGCTCGGGCACGTCGTGGTGGTACCGGGGGGTCGAGGAGCACCCGGCGATCGCCGCCGTCGAGGGCCAGGCGAAGGAGCTGCACTACTTCAACCGCTTCTGGCAGGGCGACGTCCCGGCCGACTTCGCCGCCACCTACCAGCAGCTCTTCCCCCGACCGGAGGGCTCCCTCGCGGGCGAGTGGACCCCCCGCTACATGCATGACTTCTGGACGGCTCCGCTGTTGCGGCAGGCGGCGCCGAGGACGAAGGTGCTGGTGATCCTGCGCGACCCGGTCGAGCGCTATCGCTCCGGCGTCGAGCGCACGATCCGCCGCTCGCCCGGCAACAGGCCGATCGACCTCGTGCATGTCTCCGACGCGGTCTCGCGGGGGCTCTACGCCGCCCAGCTGCGGCGCGTGCTCGACCACTTCCCCCGCGAGCAGGTACTCGTCCTCCAGTTCGAGCGCTGCCGCGACGAGCCGCTGGAGATGCTCGCCAAGACCTGGGGCTTCCTCGGGCTGGACCCGCTGGAGGCCCTTCCGGCCTCGATGGCAGAGCGCGGCAAGTCGCGCCGAAAGCCCGACCTCCCCGACCGCTGGCGCACCGAGCTCGTCGCCCGGCTCGCCGACGACGTCCACGAT
>JBKJZF010000178.1:0-5896 GCA_046715315.1 Solirubrobacterales bacterium
CTGGCGGGCCTGGCGTTGCTGCCCAGCGCCACGATTGCGGCGACGATCGCCCCTCAGATCCTGGTCGGAGTCGGGTTGGCGCTCACCCTTGCCGCGCTCACCGAGTCGGCGCTGGAGGGCCGTGCGCCGCAGGCGATCCACGGGGGCTGGACGATCGCCGCTCGCCATCTCGGCGTGGTCGCCGGGCTGGTGGTGTTGACGCCGGTGTTCACCGCCGACCTCGAGGCCGAGCGCGCGGACGCCGAGCAGGCCGGGACCGCCGCGCTGCTGGACTCGCGCCTCGACCCCTCGTCGAAGATCGACCTCGCCGAGCGCCTGGCTGATCGCCTCGCCGAGGAGGGGGAGAGGGTCCCGGTGCTCTCACCGGCCTTCGAGCCCCTGCCCTCCGATCCCGAGCAGCGCGCCCACGCCGTCGAGCTGCGCTCCACCCTCGAGGACGAGCTCGATCGGGCCGCGACCCACGCCTTCTCGGCCTCGTTTCTGATCGCCGCGGCGTTCGCGCTCGCGGCGCTCGTCCCGGTCGTCCTCGCCCGCGGCAGGCCGAGGCTGTGAGCCGCTCCGAATCCGGCGGCGCCCTCGCCCTGATCGCCGTTGCCTTGGCGGCCTCGCTCGGCTTGGTGGTCGCCTACCTGGCGCTCGGCGGGGCGGGGTATGCGCCGAGCCCGGTCCAAGACCCGTGCGCGCCTCGCGAGTGGAGGGCTCCCGACGGAGTCGAGGAGTCCGCCGAGCAGTTCACGCTGTCGGCGCTCGACGGCGCCGCCTGCGAGCTGCGGGTCAGCCGCGAGACGCTTGCGGTCGCGCTCGCCTCGGAGGACGCCCGCCTCGAGTTCGCCTCCGAATACGGGATCGACGACCCCCAGCTCGAGGCCGCCGTCCGCGCCGGGCTGATGCGGGCGATCGACGACGCCGAGGAGGCCGACGCCCTCAGTCCTCTGGTCGCCGGAGCCATGCGCGAGATCACGACCCGGCTGCCGGTCGACGAGGCGATCGGGTTGATCGAGGACGCTCGCGATGCCTTCTCCGGAGGCCTCCCTATCCTCGGGTGAGGTGCCCGACTTCAAGCTCAATTCCGCCTACACGCCGACCGCGGACCAGCCGGCGGCGATCGACTCGCTGGCCGAGGGACTCGACTCCGACGAGCGCTTGATGACGCTGCTGGGCGCGACCGGCACCGGCAAGACATTCACGATGGCGGGCGTGATCGAGCGCATCCAGCGCCCCGCGCTGGTGATCGCCCACAACAAGACGCTTGCCGCCCAGCTCTGCAACGAGTTCCGCGAGTTCTTCCCCGAAAACCAGGTCGAGTACTTCGTCTCCTACTACGACTACTACCAGCCGGAGGCCTACGTCCCGGCGCAGGACCTCTACATCGAGAAGGACTCCTCGATCAACGACGAGATCGACCGTCTGCGCCACGCCGCCACCGCCGGGCTGCTGGCCCGCCGGGACGTGATCATCGTCGCCTCGGTCTCGTGCATCTTCGGGATCGGCTCGCCGGAGCTCTACCGGCGCCAGATGCAGCTGTTCAAGATCGGCGAGTGGGTCGAGCGCGACGGCCTCTTCCGCAAGCTCGTCGGCATGCAGTATGCGCGCAACGACACCGCCCTCACCCGCGGCACCTTTCGGGTCAAGGGGGAGGTGCTGGAGATCTTTCCCGCCTATGCGGAGAGCGCCTATCGGATCGCCCTGTTCGGCGACGAGGTCGAGGCGATCTCGCATTTCGACCCGCTCACCGGCGAGGTCTTCGACGAGATCGACCACGTCGCCGTCTGGCCGGCGAGCCACTACGTCACCGAGGAGGAGACCCTGGAGCGCTCGGTGATCGAGATCAAGCTCGAGATGGACGAGCGGGTCGCCTGGTTCGAGGAGCGCGGCAAGCTGTTGGAGGCCCATCGC
This sequence comes from Solirubrobacterales bacterium, assembly GCA_046715315.1. Taxonomy (GTDB): domain Bacteria; phylum Actinomycetota; class Thermoleophilia; order Solirubrobacterales; family 70-9; genus JBDTSW01. The sequence goes on from JBKJZF010000178.1 coordinate 1,897, forward strand.
CTGCGCCAGCGCACCGAGTACGACATCGAGATGCTGAAGGAGCTCGGCTTCTGTTCGGGGATCGAGAACTACTCGCGGATCTTCGACGGGCGCCCGCCGGGGGCGCCTTCGCACACCCTGATCGACTACTTCCCCGACGACTTCGTCGTCTTCGTCGACGAGTCGCACCAGACGATCCCGCAGATCGGCGGCATGTACGAGGGCGACCGCTCGCGCAAGCAGACCCTGATCGACCACGGCTTCCGGCTGCCGTCGGCGATCGATAACCGGCCACTGCGCTTCGAGGAGTACATGTCGCGAATCGGGCAGATGGTGATGGTCTCGGCGACGCCCGGCGATTTCGAGCGCGCCGAGTCCTCCCGGATCGTCGAGCAGATCGTCAGGCCCACCGGGATCGTCGACCCGGCCGTCGACGTCCGTGAGACGCGCAACCAGATCGCCGACCTGATGAACGAGGTTCGCCGCCGCGCCGCCGCGGGCGAACGCGCCCTGGTGACGACGCTGACCAAGAAGATGGCCGAGGACCTGACGGGCTACCTGCTCGAAAACGGCTTCCGCGTCCGCTACCTGCACTCCGAGGTGGACACGCTCGAGCGGATCCAGATCATCCGCGACCTGCGCCTGGGCGAATACGACGTGCTCGTCGGCGTCAACCTGCTGCGCGAGGGGCTCGACCTGCCCGAGGTCTCGCTGGTGGCGATCCTCGACGCCGACAAGGAGGGCTTCCTCCGCGGCGAGACGAGCCTGATCCAGACGATCGGACGCGCCGCCCGCAACGTCGACGGGACCGTGCTCATGTACGCGGACCGCGAGACAGACGCGATGCGCAAGGCGCTCGCCGAGACCGACCGCCGCCGCGAGATCCAGGTCGCCTACAACCGCGAGCACGGGATCACGCCCGAGACGGTCCGCAAGGGGATCTCGGAGATCTCGGACTTCCTCTCGATGGAGTCGCGCACCGCCCCCGGCCGGCGCCGCCGGCGCAAGCTCGACGACGAGATCACCAGTCCCGAACAGCTGGAGAAGATCATCATCGAGCTGGAGGAGGAGATGATCGTCGCCGCCGAGGACCTGCGCTTCGAGGAAGCGGGCCGGATCCGCGACGAGCTGAAGGAGCTTCGCCACGACCTCGAGGCGCTGCGGGCGTGATCAGGCCCGGCGGGCTAACCGCCCGCGGTGACCGAGAGATCCGGCAGGTCCTCGAAGTCGGAGGCGTTGAGCGTCCACAGGCTCGCCTCACGCGTGAGCGCATGCGCGGCGATCGCCAGGTCCAGCTCGCGCCCGCGCGGTCTCGCCACGGATGCGTAGAGGCTCGCCGCCACCGACGCCTCCCGGGGGCCGAATGGCGGCGCGGCTTCGCAGGGGAAGAGAGCCTCCTGCGCCGCCAGCTCCTCGGTGAGCCGCGGCCCCCGCAGCCACTCGTACATGACCAGCGTCGGGACGAGGAGACGCTCGCCTCGCTCGATCGCATCCCGCAGCGCGCCGGCGGAGCGCCGGGGGCCCGTGAGGGCGTCGATCAGGACCGAGGTGTCGAGGACGATCATCGGGCCGGGCCCGCCGGGCTGCGGCGGCCGCCTCGGCGACGGCTCTCGCGTACGGCCTCCAACTCGGCGTCTACCTCCGCCTCGGGCCGCTCGGGGATCTCACCGACGAGCTCGTCGAAGGCGCGAAGCATCCCCAGCCGTTCGCCCTCGGTGAGCCGGTCGGCGCGCTCGCTGTAATCGAGGATCGCCTCTCGCACCACCTCGCTTTTCGATCGCCGCAACCGTTCGGCCGTCCGCGCGAGGCGAGCGGCGGTGGCCGGGTCCAGGGTGAAGGTCGCCTTGACGCTGGCCATATGGAGGCCATACTACCATACTTTCTCTTTCTGAGCGCCTCAGATGGGTGGCGAGGACGCGCGCCTCCAGGCCCACGCCCGACTCGCGCTAGTCTCGTCGCATGGACCCTGAGCAGATTGGCCAGGACGTCGCCGAGCGCGTGCGCGGCGTGATCGCCGAGGCGCAGGAGCGCGCGGCGAAGATCGTGCGGGAGGCCGAGGCCGACTCGAAGCGGATTCGCGAGAGCGCCGAGGCGGAGGCGCGCGAGCGGCTGGCGGACGTGCGCGCTGCGCTCGATGAGCTCCAGGGCACGCTGAGCGCCGGAGCCTCGTCGAAGTCCGAGGTCGAGCCCGGCCCGGTGATGGTGCCAGAGCCAGAGCCCCCGGCGACTCCCGAGCCGGAGCCGCCTCCGATCCCCGAGCCGACGCCGGCGTCGATCTCGGCCAACGGCGGCGAGCCCAATCCCGACAAGGCAGCCGCCCGCCTCGTCGCCATGAAGATGGCGCTCGACGGCGCATCGCGCGAGGAGATCGACGCCCACATCGCCCAGAACTACGACGTCCCCAACCGCGACAAGCTGCTCGACGACGTTCTCGCTCGCGCCAAGGCCTAGGGCGAGCTTCGAGCGGGCGGGAACGCCCGTTCGTATCTCTACACTGGATCTTCGTGCCTAGATCCGAGCAAATCGTCGTTTCAGGCGCCCGCGCGCACAACCTCAAGGGGATCGATCTCTCGATCCCCCGCGACGCCCTGATCGTGATCACCGGCCTCTCGGGCTCGGGCAAGTCGAGCCTCGCCTTCGACACGATCTACGCCGAGGGCCAGCGCCGCTACGTCGAGTCGCTGTCGGCCTACGCGCGCCAGTTCCTCGGGCAGATGGAGAAGCCCGACGTGGACTCGATCGAGGGCTTGTCGCCGGCGATCTCGATCGACCAGAAGACGACCTCGCGAAACCCGCGATCGACGGTCGGCACGGTGACCGAGATCTACGACTACCTGCGGCTGCTGTGGGCGCGGATCGGCAAGCCGCACTGCCACAACTGCGGCGAGCCGATCGCCGGGCAGTCGATCGAGCAGATCGTCGATCGGGTGATGACCCTCCAGGAGGGGACCCGGTTCATGGTCCTGGCCCCGGTGGTGCGCGAGCGCAAGGGCGAGTACGGCCGGATGCTCGAGGAGATGCGCCAGAACGGCTACGCGCGCGCGGTGATCGATGGCGAGCTGCGTCGCCTCGACGAGGAGATCACCCTCGACAAGAAGTACAAGCACGACGTCTCGATCGTGGTCGATCGGCTGGTGATGAAGGAGGGGGTGCGAAAGCGCCTCGCCGAGTCGATCGAGGCGGCCTCGCAGCTCGCCGACGGCCTGGTGGAGGTCGAGCTGTTCGATTCGGGCGAAGGGTCCCGTGTCACCAACGGAGACGAGGCGCCGGGGGCCACGGTGCTCTCAGGGCCGAGCGCCGGCAAGCGCGGCGAGGTCCTGGTCTTCTCGGAGCGCTTCGCCTGCCTGGGCTGCGGCACCTCGATGCCCGAGCTGGAGCCGAGGATCTTCTCCTTCAACTCCCCGCACGGATGCTGCCCGGAGTGTCACGGGCTCGGCTTCCAGCGGGTGATCGACCCGGAGCTGATCGTCCCGGACCCGACCCTGTCGATCTCGGAGGGCGCGCTGGAGCCGTGGGTGAAGGCGGCATCGGTCTATCACCGGCGCCTGCTTGAGGCGGTGGCCGAGGCGAACGGGGTCGCCGTTGACGTCCCCTGGCAGGACCTGCCCAAGCGCGACCAGAAGCTGCTGCTGGAGGGGACCGGCAAGGACAAGCACACGATCAGCTACCGCAACCGCTTCGGGCGGCAGCGCACCTACACGGTTCGCTTCGAGGGCATGCTGCACTCGCTCGAGCGCCGCTACGAGAACACCGAGTCCGAGAACACCCGCGAGCGGGTCGAGGGCCTGATGGCCCTGCAGCCGTGCCCGGCCTGCGGCGGCGCGCGCCTGCGCCCGGAGAGCCTCGCCGTCATCGTCGGCGGCCTCAACATCCATCAGTACACGACGCTCTCGGCAAGGGCTGCGCTGGAGTGGATCGAATCGCTCGAGCTGACCGAGACCGAGCGCACGATCGCGCGCCTCGTGGTCCGCGAGATCGGCGAGCGGCTGCGCTTCCTCGACAGCGTCGGCATCGGCTACCT
>JBKJZF010000179.1:0-3304 GCA_046715315.1 Solirubrobacterales bacterium
ACTTAACGTGCGCCCCGCCGGACCGCCATCGCGTCCGAGGGGGTCGGCACTACAGAAAGGAAGAGGACAGGATGACGTCGACCGACGAGACGGCCGGTTCCGCATCAGGCGCGACTACAGACGAGGCCGAGCTCGCCGAGCTCGGTTACCGACAGGAGCTCTCGCGCGCGTGGGGCGGCTTCACCAACTTCGCGATCTCGTTCACGATCATCTCGGTGCTGGCCGGGACCTTCACGACGTTCGCCTTCGCGTGGCAGAACGGGGGCCCGGTAGCGGTGTCGATCGGATGGCCGGTCCTCTGCGCGCTCGTGCTGATGGTCGCCTTCTCGATGGCGGAGCTGACTTCCCGTTACCCCACCGCCGGCGGCCCGTACTGGTGGGCCAATGCTCTCGGCGGCAAGGGCTGGAGCTGGATGACCGGCTGGTTCAACATCGTCGGCCTGGTCGGGATCGTCGCCTCGGTCGGCTACGGCGCCGCCTTCTTCCTCTGGGCCACGCTGAACCTCTACGGGCTCGACATCTTCGGGATCGACTTCGGCGACGGTAAGCACATCCTCGGCGAGACCTGGTTCCTGTTCGTCCTGATCATGATCTTCTACACGCTGGTGAACATCTTCGGCGATCGCTTCCTGGCGCTGATGAACAACGTCTCGGTCGGCTGGCACCTGCTCGGCGTCGCGGTCATCATCGCCCTGCTGGTCTTCATCCCCGACGACCACCAGAGCGCCAGCTTCGTCTTCGGCGAGCGGATCAACAACTCCGGCCTGCAGGACGGCTCGACCAGCGGCCTCGGGTTCTGGCTGTTCGTGCTGCCGATCGGCTTCCTGCTGACGATGTACACCCAGACCGGCTACGACGCCTCGGCGCACACCGCCGAGGAGACCAAGGGCGCCGCGATCAGCGCCGCCCAGGGCGTCTGGCGCTCGGTCTTCTTCTCGGCGTTGATCGGCTGGCTCGTCCTGCTCGCCTTCCTCTTCGCCGCCACCGACGTGGGGGCCGTCAACGACAGCGCCGGCTTCGTCGGAGCCATCTTCACCAGCGTGCTCGACTCCTGGGCGGCGAAGCTGGTGTTGGTGATCGCCACCGTCGGCCAGCTCTTCTGCGGTGCCGCCGGCCTGACCAGCGCCTCGCGGACGTGGTACGCGTTCTCGCGCGACCGCGGCATCCCGGGCTGGTGGCTGTTCCGCCGGGTGAACAAGAACCGGGTGCCGTTCAACGCCGTGATCGCGGTCTCGTTCTTCTCGCTGGTGATCGCGATCCCGGCCTTGTTCGGCTCCAACGACATCCCGTTCGCGTTCTTCGCGCTGACCGGGATCTGCACGGTCGGCCTTTACATCGCGTACATCCTGCCGGTGTACCTGCGGCTGCGCAAGGGCGACGAGTTCGAGCCCGGGCCGTGGAACCTGGGGCACCGCTACCGGCTGGTCAACACCCTGGCGATCATCTTCGTGATCGTGGTCGTCTACAGCCTCGTGCTCCTGCCCTACACGCCAACCGGCCTGCCGTGGAACGACGACTTCGACTGGACCGTCGTCAACTACGTGCCGCTGGCCGTCCTGCTGCCGCTGATCTTCGGCGTCTGGTACCTGATCTCGGCCAAGGACCGCTACCAGGGCCCGGTGCGGACGCTCGAAGAGGACGAGGTCACGCGGGACTAGCGGCGGCGCGTGAACCTCACTCGGGGATGACGCTCGACGAGCTGAAGAAGGCCGTCAAGGACGGCGAGGTCGATACCGTCCTGCTCGTGATCGCGGATATGGAGGGGCGTTTGCAGGGCAAGCGCCTGACCGCCGCCCACTTCCTCGACGACGTCGTCGAGCACGGCGCCGAGGGCTGCAACTACCTGCTCGCCGTCGACGTCGACATGGACACGGTCGAGGGCTATGCGATGTCGTCGTGGTCGCGCGGCTACGGCGACTTCGTGATGAAGCCCGACTTCGACACGATGCGGCGGATCCCATGGCACGAGGGGACGGCGCTGTTGATGGCCGACGTCAAGTGGCACGACGATTCCGACGTGCTCGCTTCGCCCCGCCAGATCCTCCGCCGCCAGCTGGCCCGGGTCGGCGAGCGCGGCTGGAAGGCGTTCGCCGGGACCGAGCTGGAGTTCATCGTCTTCAACGACACCTACGAGGAGGCCTGGCACAAGGGCTATCGTGACCTCGAGCCCTCCAACCTCTACAACGTCGACTACTCGATCCTCGGCACCGCCCGCATCGAGCCGCTGATTCGCCGCATCCGCAACTCGATGACGGCTGCGGAGATGCGGGTCGAGAACTCCAAGGGCGAGTGCAACTTCGGCCAGCACGAGATCAACTTCCACTACGACGAGGCGCTCGCCGCCGCCGACGACCACGTGATCTACAAGACGGGCGCCAAGGAGATCGCCTCCCAGGAGGGCTACTCGATCACCTACATGGCGAAGTACAACGAGCTCGAGGGCAACTCCTGCCACATCCATTGCTCGCTTCAGCATGAGGGCGGCGGCAACGTCTTCGCCGACGACGCCAAGACCTTCGACCAATTCCTCGCCGGCCAACTCGCCTGCCTGAGCGAGATGACGCTGTTCTTCGCCCCCCAGATCAACTCCTACAAGCGCTTCGTCCCGGGCTCGTTCGCGCCGACCGCGGTCGCCTGGGGCGACGACAACCGCACCTGCTCGCTGCGCGTCGTCGGCCACGGCCAGGCCAAGCGGCTGGAGAACCGCCTCCCCGGCGCCGACGTCAATCCCTACCTGGCGCTGGCGGCGATGATCGCCGCCGGCCTCCACGGCGTCGACAACGAGCTCGAACTCGAGCCGGCCTTCGAGGGCAACGCCTACGTGTCCGACAAGCCGCGCGTTCCCCACACGATGTACGACGCCCGCGACCTCTTCGGCGAGAGCGCGGTCGCGAAGGAGGCCTTCGGCCCCGAGGTCGTCGACCACTACCTGAACCGCGCCCGGATCGAGCTCGAGGCCTTCGAGGCGACCGTCACCGGCTGGGAGCGCGTCCGGGGCTTCGAACGGTTGTGAGCAGCCGCCCCGTGGTGGGGGTCTCCGCGGCGATCGAGCGGGCGCGTTGGGGAGCCTGGGACGTCGAGGTCAACCTCTCCCAGCGCACCTACTCCAACGCGATCGCCGCGGCCGGGGCGCTCCCCGTGATCCTGCCGCCCGACGACGCGACCACGGTCGCGCCCGACGAGACGCTCGACCTCCTCGACGCGCTCCTCCTCGCCGGCGGCGCCGACGTCGACCCCGCCGCCTACGGCGCTGAGGCGCACCCGAAGACGGTCGGCACGCGGCTCCAGCGCGACGCCTTCGAGC
>JBKJZF010000180.1:0-3102 GCA_046715315.1 Solirubrobacterales bacterium
CCTGCGGGTGAGCCCGGCGGGGACTAACTCGCCCGCCGCCGCGGCGCGGGCCCAGGCGGGCGAGCGCGAGCGCGCGAGCTCGAGCGCCAGCAGGGTGGTGACCATGCGCAGCAGCGTCGCCGCCGGCGCCTCGCCGCGCGGCCGGTAGCGCAGCTCGCCGACGACGGCGTCGGCGACCCGCAGCTCGGCCACCTCGACGCCCTTCGATCCCTGCAGCAGCTTGCCCTCCTCGGCCGAGGAGGTGGCGGCCACCGCGAGCACGACGCTTGAGCGGTCGATCAGGGCCACGCTCGCGGCGAGCGCCCTGGCTGCGGCGCGAGAGACCGCGGGCAGGCCGGCGCCGGACTCGATCGCGTCCGAGAGCTGCTCGAGCGTGTCGCTAGCGCCCTTGCTTGCAGGGCTTTTCGATGCCGCTGGCTTCGACGTCACCCGTCCGATTCTCCCATCGTCGCGCAGGGTCAGCCGGAGAAGAGGCCATAGATGTCGTCCCAGAAGTAGACGATCACCACCCCCACCGCTACGCCGATCAGCAACAGCGCCGCCAGCACGAACAGCGACAGCAGGGCAGCGGTGGCCTTCTCCCAGCTGCGGCCGTACGAGCCCAGCGCGGGCACGAGGATCAGCACGGTGAACGCCAGCACGCTGACCGCGGCGGCGCCCCCGAACAGCAGATACTCGGTCCCGATCTTCGCGGCCAAAATCACTGTGCCCCATTGTCGCGCAAGTGCGTGCCGATCAGCGCGACGAGCGCGCAGAACACGAACGCCGCGACCCCGAGCGCCCAGCCGGCGCTGACGTCGCTGAGGTAGTGGACGCGAAGGTAGACGCGGGTGAGCCCGATCGCCGCCGCGAGCGCGATCCCGGCAACGACCAGGGCGGTGCCCCCCGCTCGGCCCGGGCGCAGGCGAACCGTGACCGTCATCGCCAGCCAGGCGTAGATCACCGCGTAGGCGGCGTGGCCGCTGGGGAAGGACTGGCCGCCGGCGCCGACCAGCGGGTCGGGGGGGCGCGGGCGGTCGATCACCTCCTTCAGGATCGGCACCGCCGCGTAGGCGATCGCCAGCGCCGCCACCAGCACCCCCACCTCCGTCCAGCGGCGCTTCAGCGCCAGCGCGATCGCCGCCGCCGCCGCGACGAGCAGCGTCAACCAGGCCGAGCCCAGCGCGGTCACGACCTTGGCCAGGTCGGTGAGCCAGGCCGACTCGAGATCCCGGGCCAGGTCGAAGGCGCTCTGGTCGCCCGGGGTCGGGCCCGGGTCGGCGGAGACCGTCGAGGCGAGGGAGATGAGGACGAAGGCGGCCACCGAGAGCACCGCGAACAGCGTCGTCAGCTCGAGCCCGAGGTTCCCGGGCGTCACCCGGTTCCAGAGAAAGCGCGCCTGCGGCTTCAGCCGCCGCCCGAGCGCGACCAGCGGCCGCAGGATCGCGCGGCGGTCCATCCACTCGACCGCTCCGGCCCGGTTGGCGGGCTCGCGCAAGAAGCGGACCGTGGAGACGATGGCGACGATCACGGCGACGGTGATCCCGAACAGCAGCACCCCCTGGCCGGCGACGTTGGCGATCTGCTCGATCGACTGCGAGCCGAGGTATCCGAGCAGGCAGAACCCGGCCGCCCAGAGCCCGGTGCCGATCACGCTGTAGGGAACGAAGTCGCGGTAGCTCATCTGGGAGCTGCCGGCGACGAACGGCGCCAGCGCACGCACGAGGCCGATGAAGCGGCCGATCAGGATCGTCTTGCCGCCGTGGCGCTGGAAGTAGCCCTCGACCTGCTCGAAGCGCTCCGGCGTGATCCGCAGTTTCGGCCCGTGGCGGAGGATGAACCCGCGCCCGAGCCGGCGGCCGATGAAGAAGCTGGTCGTGTCGCCCGCCCAGGCCATCAACCAGACGATCGCGATCGTGATGTAGATGTCGGTCGCCCCCTGGCCGGCGACGGCCCCGGCGAGGATCACGAACGTCTCCCCGGGCACGACCAGCCCGACGAACGCCCCCGTCTCGAGGAAGGCGAGCAACCCCGCCAGCAGATAGGTCCAATACCCGAGCGTGTCCGAGACGTCTCGCAGCAGCTGCTCCAGGTCGAGGCTCTCGAACTGGTCGGAGATGAACCAGGCGCCGCCGGCGACGATCGCCGCGATCACACCGAAGCGGATCAGCTCGCTCTTGGTCTTCGGTATCTGCACGGCCGCGAACCCTCCTACAGGAAGCGCTGTGGTGCGCTGACGATGGCGTCGGCGAACCTCGGGGGCAGCGACGCCGCGGCCCTGTCGGCGGCGGCGATGTCCTCGAACAGCCCGAACGCCGTCGGCCCGGAGCCGGTGACCAGCGTGACCGCCGCACCCGCGCCCTCCAGCGCCGCCAGCGACTCGGCGACCTCGGGTCGCAGCGAAAGCACCGCGTGCTCGAGGTCGTTGGTGAGCAGATCCGCGTAGCGCAGCGGGGAGGCGCCCTCGGCGGCGGCGGCACGCAGCCGGCTCTCGATCGCCGCAAGCTCGGCGGCGTCGCGGGAGAGCCCAAGACGGTCGGCCTCCTCGAACACATCAGTGGTTCTCAGCCCCGGCTGCAGCGGGATCAGCACCACCGCGAACTCGGCGGGGGCCGGGAGCGGCTCGACGCTCTCCCCCGCGCCGGCGACCAGCGCCAGCCCCGGCGCCAGCTGCGAGGGCACGTCGGCCCCGAGCCCCGCCGCGATCGCGGCCAGGTCGGACCGCTCACCCGCGAGGTGGCGGAGGATCGCCGCCGCGTCGGAGCTGCCGCCTCCGAGCCCGGCGGCGACAGGGATCCGCTTCTCGATCTCCACCCGCACGGGCGGGTGGTCCCAGCCGCGAGCGCGCAGCACCTCGAGGGCCGTGGTGACCAGGTTCGGCGCCTCGACACCGCGACAGACGACCTCGTCGGCCTCGCCGGGGGCGTCGGCGACCACCAGCCTGTCGGCCAGCGACAGCGAGCAGAACAGCGAGCACAGCTCGTGCAGGCCGTCGTCGCGGCGCCCGCCGAGGTGAAGGCTGAGGTTGAGCTTGGCGGCGGCTCGCAGCATCAGCCCTCCCCCGCCTCCAGCGCGTCGGCCACCCGCACGAACTCCGCCGGCGCCAGCGCCTCGGCACGGACG
>JBKJZF010000181.1:0-4235 GCA_046715315.1 Solirubrobacterales bacterium
GAGCAGAACTGCCTGGTGAACGCGATGTGCGTCGGGCTCGCTCGCTCGGACCGGATGATCCGCGCCGCCGCCGCGGGCGTCGGCAACGTCGTCGTGCTGATCGGCGCCTCCACCGGCCGCGACGGGATTGGCGGGGCCTCGGTGCTCGCCTCGGCGGAGCTCGACGCCGGCGACGACAAGCGCCCGAGCGTCCAGATCGGCGACCCGTTCGAGGAGTCGAAGCTGCTCGAGTGCTGTCTCGAGCTGCTCGATCGCGAGCTCTTGGTCTCGCTCCAGGACCTCGGCGCCGCCGGGCTCACCTCCTCGGCCGGGGAGATGGCAGCCGCCGGGGGCGTCGGGATCGACCTCGACGTCGCCCGGGTGCCCCTTCGAGAGGCCGACATGGAGCCCTTCGAGATCATGGTCTCCGAATCCCAGGAGCGGATGCTCGCCGTGGTCGAGCCGGATGACGTCGATGCCGTGACCGCCGTCTGCGAGCGCTGGCAGACCGGCGCGGCGGCGATCGGCGAGGTCACCTCCAGCGGGCACATCCGCGTGCTGCGCGGCGACGAGCTGGTCGGCGACGTGCCCGTGGCGGCGCTCGTCGACGGCTGCCCGCTCTACGACCTCGAACCGGCCGAGCCGGAGGGCTGGATCTACGGCAACCGCGCCACCATCGACCCCGGAGCCTCGCCGGCCGAGGTGCTCGAGAGGCTGCTTGCCTCGCCCACGATCGCCAGCAAGCGCTGGGCCTTCGAGCAGTACGACTCGATCGTCGGCTCGCGCACGGCGCGGCGGCCCGAGGACGCCGACGCGGCCGTGCTCCGGCTGGGAGAGGCCGGCACCTCGATCGCCGTGGCAATCGACGGCAACGGCCGCCGTGTCGCCTGCGACCCGTACCGGGGGACGGTCGAGGCCGTGCTCGAGTGCGCGCAGAACCTGGCCTGCGTCGGGGCGGAGCCGCTCGGGCTGACCAACTGCCTCAACTTCGGCAACCCGGAAAGGCCCGACGTCGCCTGGCAGCTCGACCGCTCGACCCAGGCGCTCGCCGACGTCTGCGAGGCGCTCGGGATCCCGGTCGTCGGGGGCAACGTCTCGCTCTACAACGAGACCGACCGGGGGCCGATCTATCCGACTCCCGTGATCGGCCTCGTCGGCGAGCTGCCCGAGCCCGGCGCCGGGGCGGGCTCGGCGCTGCGCGACGGCGATGCGCTCGCCCTGCTGGGCCCGTTCGCGCCGTCGCTCGCCGGCTCGGAGCTGGCGAAGATCCGCGGCGAGCTGGGCCCGGGCCTGCCCGGCGCCGACGTCGAGGCGGTCGCCGCGACGCTCGCCTTCGTCCGCGCGGCGGTGCGCGCAGGCAACCTCTCCACGGTCCACGACGTCAGCGACGGTGGGCTCGCAACCGCAATCGCCGAGTCCGCGATCGCGGGCCGCGTCGGCGCCCGCGCCGACCTCGACGCGCTCGTCGAGCTGCGGGGCTGCTCCGGCGAGACGGCCCTCTTCGGCGAAGGCCCGGGAGGGTTCGTGGTCGCCGCCGATCCGGCGACGATCGAAGGGCTTCTGGCATCGGCCGAGTCGGCGGGCGTCGCCGCGCTCGCGATCGGGCGGGTTGGCGGTGGATCGGTCGAGCTCTCCGCCGCCGAAGCCGAGCTCGATCTCAGCCTCGACGCCGCCGGGCGCGCCTGGAGGTCACTGGGCGACCGCATGGGCGAGCCCGCCGCGGTCTAGTAGCTGTGCGAGCCGGTCGCCGCGGCCGTTCCTGATTAGCTGAGGCGATGGGTCGGAAACGTCGGTCACGGGCAGGGGGCGCTTTGGTCGTGGCGGTGGTGCTCGGCGGCGCCCTCGCGGTGCCGGCCCACGCCGGCACCGCGGAGGATCTCGAGGGGCTGGCCGCGGCGCCCTGCCCACCGCCCTACCGGGTGATGCTGGCGCAAGACCACTCGGCGGCCGAGGTCGCGGCCGCCCGGGACGGGCGCTTCGCAATCGCCGGGACGGAGGTGTCACTGGTCCCGCCGATCGACTGGGCCCAGGACCCCCAGCTCGCGAAGAGGTTCCGCGGCAAGTTGCACGAGCTCTCCTGGCTCGACGTGCTGTTGTCCGCCTACCGCGATCAAGGAGACGTCGAGGCGCTTTCCCAGGCTCGCGACCTCGTCGTCGACTGGGTGGTCTGGAATCCGCCGAACGTGGTCGGGGTCGACAAGGCATGGGTGAACAAGATCGCGGCCCACCGCTCCCTGATGATCGCGTACGCGGCGCGGGCCGCAAGCTGCGAGGGCATCCTCGACGATCAGCGGGCGAGCTTGTTGGTGCAATCACTGCAGGAGCACGGCGACTACCTCGCCGGCCCCGCCTACCGGCCTACCAACAAGGGTGTGAGCACGGATGTCGCGCTGGGGATGCTGGCCCAGCAGGTGCCGTTCATGGAGAGCGCAACGGGTTGGGAGGCGACCGCGCGGGCGCGTTTGCCGCAGACACTGGCGGGCGGGATGGTGCAGTCGGAGGGATTCTGGCTCGACCACTCGACGAGTTACCACCTCGCGGTGCGCAACCTGGTGGCGCGCATCGGCGGGATCTTCGGCGATGACGACGACGATCTGGCCGCCCTCTACGACCGGATGACCGAGGTGGCGGGCTGGCTGCTGATGCCCCATGGGGAATTCCTGCAGCTCGGGGACTCGAACCGCGATCCCCCGGATGCGGAGGTGAACGACGCCGCCAGCGACGACCAGGGCCTCGCCTGGCTCCCCGGGACGGGCCTCGCGATCCTCAAGGAGGACGGAGCGTTCCTCTCGTTCGCTGCGACGTTCCACAGCGGCGTCCACAAGCATTCAGACGACCTCAGCTTCGACCTGTTCGACGCCGGCCGCGAGCTCGTCAGCGACACCGGTGTCTACGACAAGGACAAGGGGGCATGGTTCCGCTTCTCGAAGTCGGCGCGCGCCCACAGCGTGCTCACGGTCGACGGAGGCGACCTGCCGCGGGCTCCCTCCGATGCCTACGGCAGCGGCCTCCGCGCCCGAGGCTCGGGCGCCGGGTGGTACGCGCTGCTGGGCGAGAACCCTCTCGTCGAACGCCAAGGCGTACGCCACCGCCGCCTGCTTCTCTTCCGGCCCGGCGAAGCGCTGATCGTGCTCGACGCAGTCCGTTCGCAGCGCCGCCGTCGCCACGTTTACCGTCGCTATTTCCAGATCGGCCCCGAGATCGAGGTCTCCGACGGGGAGCGCGCCCTCGGGCTCACCGCGCCGGGCTTCGCCGGCAGCCTGCAGGCGCAGGGCGGCAGCTCGGGCACGGTGGAGGTGGCCAAGGGGCGACTGCACCCGAGACTCGGCTTCACCTTCCCCCGGTATCGAGTGGCGGTTCCACGCTGGACCGTGATCTACAGCACCCGTGGCCGAAGCCTCGACATGCTCGCGGGGTTCTCGCTCGACGACCCGCAGCCGCTCGACGCCAGGGTGGTCGATGCCACTCGAACGAAATGGCATCTGCGCCTCGCCGAAGGGTCGGGCTCGACCGATCTGGTGGTCCGGCGCACCGGCGACCAGCTTGCCGTCACCGGCCGCGGCCGGTGATCCGCACCCGCTGCTAGCCTTCGCATGTAGGCGGATCGGCCGCCTGCCTCGCACCCCGTCTTCTTCCCTTGAGAAGCCAGACGACCTCGATTCGGCGGCCCCCCGGGGACCGCGATCCGATCGGCATTCCCGATCGCGACGGCCCTCGCGACGAATGCGGCGTCTTCGGCATCTACGCGCCGACCAGCGAGGTCGCGCGGCTCGCCTACTTCGCGCTGTACGCGCTCCAGCACCGCGGCCAGGAGTCGGCGGGGATCGCCACCTGCGAGGGCGGGCACATCACCACCCTGCGCGAGACCGGCCTCGTCTCGCAGGTCTTCGACGAGCAGAAGCTGCGAGCGCTCGACGGCGACATGGCGATCGGCCACGTCCGCTACTCGACCACCGGCGGGGGCTCCTGGGAGAACGCCCAGCCGGTCTGGCGCGACGATGGCCGCGAGGTCGCCCTGGCCCACAACGGCAACCTCACCAACGCGGTCGAGCTCTACAACGAGCTGACCGAGCGCGGGATCCGCTTCCGCGGGACATCCGACTCGGAGATCATCGCGGCCTTGCTCTCGATCGAGGAGGAGCGGCCGATCGAGAATGCCGTGGCGGCGGTCATGCCCCGGCTGGAGGGGGCCTACTCGACGGTGGTCATGACCAAGCGCGCGATCGTCGCCTTCCGCGACCCCCTCGGGGTCCGCC
>JBKJZF010000182.1:0-3210 GCA_046715315.1 Solirubrobacterales bacterium
GCGCAGCGCCGACTGGCCGTCTGAGCGACGGCAGCCGACGCAGGTTCGCCGCGGCTCAGGCCTGACCGACGACGTCGGAGTCCTGGTTGGCCAGCGCCTGGTGGGCGTCGAGCCCGCAGTACCGGGAGTCCGGGAGCGCGGAGTTCGGGCAGCGACGGCCGGTGGTGAGGATGGCCGCGCAGCGGCCGCCCAGCTCCTCGCCCCCCTCGTCGCCGTAGCCCGAGTCGGCCTCCTCCTTGGCGAACTCCGTCTCGGAGCGGATATCCACGCGCCAGCCGGTGAGGCGGGCGGCGAGCCGGGCGTTCTGACCCTCGCGGCCGATCGCCAGCGAGAGCTGGTCGTCGGGCACGATCACGGTCGCCTGCTTGTTCTCGTCGTCGACCAGCACCTCACGCACGCGCGCCGGGCTGAGCGCCTTGGCGACGAAGCGCGCGGGCTCCTCGTTGTAGGGGATGATGTCGATCTTCTCGCCGCGCAGCTCGGAGACGACCATGCGCACGCGCGAGCCCCTCGGCCCGACGCAGGCGCCCACGGGATCGACGCCGTCGGCGTGGGAGATCACGGCGATCTTCGACCGGTAGCCGGGCTCGCGGGCGACGCCGACGATCTCGACCAGGCCGTCGGCGATCTCCGGCACCTCGAGCTCGAACAGCGACTTGATCAGCTCGGGATCCCGGCGCGAGACGACGATGCTCGGCCCCTTGCCCTCGGCCGAGACGTCGGTGATCACCGCCTTGACCCGCATCCCGTGGTCGTAGCGCTCGTTCCAGACCTGCTCGGAGCGGGGAAGCAGCGCCTCCACCCGCTCGCGCAACTGCACCAGGGTGTAGCGGTTGTCCGACTGCTGGATGATCCCGGTGATCAGCTCGCCGACCCGGTCCTGGTATTCGTCGAACATCATCTGGCGCTCGGCCTCGCGGATCCGCTGCAGCACGACCTGCTTGGCCGTCTGCGCGGCGATCCGGCCGAAGTCTTTGGGGGTGACGTCGCGGGTCTGGATCTGATCCTCGTAGGGGGCGAGCATCTCGGGGTCGAGCTCGGGGTCCTCGGGCTCGCGCAGCTCCCCGGTCTCGGGGTCGATCTCGTCCTCCTGCGCCTCCGCCGCCTGGTCGAGGAGCTTCTCCTCCAGCTCGGGGGGCAGGATCAGCTCGAAGACAAGGAAGTCAGCGGTCTCGCGGTCGAGGTCGACGCGCGCGTACTTGGCCGCGCCGGGCGTCTTCTTGTAGGCCGAGAGCAGGGCATCCTCAAGCGCCTCGAACAGCGTTTCGGAATCGATCCCCTTCTCCTGTTCGAGGCCCCTGATCGCTTCGACGATCTCGCGGCTCACGCCTCACCTCCTGAAAGCTCGGGCACGAGGTTCGAGCGGCGGATGCGGGCCAGGGGGATGGTCACTTCCCTGGCTCCCTCCTCGACCGAGACGCTGGCGTCGTCGGCCGCCTTCAGCGTTCCGGTGAAGCTCCGCTGGCCCCCGATCTCCTCGAGCGTGCGCACTCGCACCGTGCTCCCGACGAAGCGCTGGAAATGCTCGGGCTTGGTCAGCGGGCGCTCCTCGCCTGGCGAGGAGACCTCCAGGGACCACCGCTCGAGCAGGTCGCGAAGCGCTGCCGTGACCCGCTCGCACAGCGCCAGATCCACCCCTCCGGGGTGGTCGACGTAGATGCGCAGGGTCTCGGCGGCGGGCCGCTCGACCGTGATCAACTCGATCGCGGGGTCGAGCTCGCCCAGCCGGCGCTCGATCGTTTCCTCTAGCTCAGCGGTTTCGCTCAACTCGTTCCTCTGTGCGTTTGATTGGGCTCCCTCCCCCCGTCCCAAGCCAAAAAGATAGGTGGGCCCGGGCCCACCTATCGAAAGGGTTCGGGTACGAAGAAAGCTGGCCGCCAGTATAGCCGCGGCCCCTCGCCACGCAGGCGCGGCTCACGCCTCCAACAAAAGGGTCACGGGCCCGTCGTTGACGAGCGCCACGGCCATCCGGGAGCCGAACTCTCCACGCCTCGCGCCGAGCCGATCGCAGAAGCGCTCGTACAGGGGGCGGGCCAGATCCGGCGGCGCCGCGGCGACGAAGCTGGGCCGGTTTCCCCTGCGCGCGTCCCCGTAGAGGGTGAACTGGCTGACGCACAGCACCTCGCGCCGGCCGAGGGCGTCGTTCATCCGTCCGTCGGCGTCGTCGAACACCCTCAGGGCGCGGACCTTGTCCGCGAGGCGGTCCGCCTCGGCCTCCGCATCGCCCTCGCCGACCCCCAGTAGCACCAGCAGTCCCGCGCCGATCGAGGCCAGCTCGGTGCCGTCCACCGACACCGAGGCCTCGGTGACGCGCTGAACCAGTGCCCGCATGCCGCGCCGGTCTAGCTCAGGAAGTGGCGGCGCGCAGGCGGTCGCGGTAGCGGCGGTAGTCCTCGCGCTCCGGGCGGAGGTTCGCGGCCAGGGCGAGGTGATGGCGCGCCCGGTCGCGCTGCCCGCTGAGGCTGAGCGCACGCCCCAGGCAGAACTGGGCGAAGTCGTTGGCGGGATGCGTATCGACCACGGCCTCGAACTCGGCGGCCGCCTCGGCAAACTGGCGGTTGCGGAAGTAGGCGCGGCCCAGGGCCTCGCGAACCGAGCTCTTGTTGGGGGCGCGCCGCGCCGCCTCGGCCAGCGGCACCGTCGCCTCGCCGAAGCTGGCGTCCTCGAGCAACTCGACGCCGCGGCGGTAGAGGTCGTAGGTCTCGTCGGTGGAGGTCTCAGGCACGCTTCGAGTTTAGAACCGAGCGCAAGGCTTCGACGCGATCCAGAATCGCGTCGGCGACCTCCTGCTTGGGGCTCAGCCGCACCTTGTGCTCGCCGGAGGCCTCGACGATCGTCACCTCGTTGCTCGCCGAGTCGAAGCCGATGTCGGCGCGGGAGACGTCGTTGAAGACGATCGCGTCAACCGCCTTGCGCTCGAGCTTGCCGCGCGCCCGCTCGATCGCCTCGGCCCCGTGCTCGGCCGCGAAGCCGACCAGCGTCTGGCCGTCGATGCGTTCGGCCGCGAGGCCGCCGAGGATGTCCTCGGTCTCGGCCAGCCGCAGCTCGATCCTGCCGCTGCCTGCGCGCTCGAGCTTGCCCTCGCTCGTCGTCTCCGGGGTGAAGTCGGCGACCGCGGCCGCCATCAGCAGCACGTGCGCGGCGCCGAACTCCGAGCGCAGCGCCGCGGCCAGCTCGGCCGTCGTCTCGACGTCGATGCGGCGCACGCCA
>JBKJZF010000183.1:0-6372 GCA_046715315.1 Solirubrobacterales bacterium
GAAGCCGGCGGCGCGCAAGCCCGCCGCGAAGAAGTCCGCCGCGAAGAAGCCCGCCGCGAAGAAGTCCGCCGCGAAGAAGCCGGCCGCGCGCAAGCCCGCCGCGAAGAAGCCCGCCGCACGCAAGCGCACGACGAAGAAGGAGAGCTAGACGCAATGGCACATAAGAAGGGCCTCGGCTCCAGCCGCAACGGCCGCGACTCGAACCCGAAGATGCTCGGCGTCAAGCTGTTCGCCGGCCAGCAGGTCGGCGGCGGCGAGATCATCGTCCGCCAGCGCGGGACCCGGTTCCGCCCGGGTGAGGGGGCCGGCATCGGCCGCGACCACACGATCTTCGCCACCCGCGCCGGCGTGGTCGAGTTCCGGCCGGCCCGCAAGGGACGCGTCGTCTCGGTCGCCGACGCCGAGTAGCCCAAAGCCCCGAGATCAATGGCCGCCGACCGCGGGGCGCTCAGCCGCCACGCCGCCAAGAACCGCGCCTACTGGGACGGCGAGAGCGACGCCTACCAGAAGCGCCACGGCGAGCAGATCGCCCGCGGGCTCGCCTGGGGCGTCTGGCAGATCCCCGAGGACGAGCTCCAGGTCCTGGGCGACGTCGACGGGCTCGACACGCTCGAGCTCGGATGCGGCGCCGCGCAGTGGTCGATCGCGCTGGCCGAGCTCGGCGCGCGGCCCGTAGGGCTCGACCTCTCGCCCCGCCAGCTCGAGCACGCGCGGCGGGCCATTGACGAGTCGGGAGTCGACGTCACCCTGGTCGAGGGCAGCGCCGAGAGCGTGCCGCTCGACGACGAGAGCTTCGATCTCGTCTTCTGCGACCACGGCGCCTTCAACTTCGCGGATCCGCGCAAGCTGGTGCCGGAGGCGTCGCGACTGCTTCGCCCCGGCGGCCTGCTCGCCTTCAGCATGCCCTCACCGCTGCTCGACCTGTTCTGGGACGAGGGCTCCGAGACCACCGACACGAAGCTGCTGAACGACTACTTCACCCTCAAGGGCTTCGAGGATGAGGAGACCGTCGAGTTCCAGCTTCCCTACGGCGAGTGGATCCGTCTGTTCACGGCCAACGACATGCACGTGGTCGACCTGATCGAGATCCAGGCCCCGGCCGAGGGCGAGAGCACCTACGACTACGTGCCACGCGAGTGGGGTCGCCGCTGGCCCGCCGAGAACGTCTGGAAGGCGCGAAAGCGCGACTGAGAAGCCGGGCCGGGCCGCCATCGGCCAAGCTTGGGCCATGTTTCACGACACCGCCAAGGTCTGGGTCGAGGGTGGGAGCGGCGGCAACGGGGTCGTCAGCTTCCGCCGCGAGGCGCACGTGCCCCGCGGCGGGCCCGACGGCGGCGACGGCGGCAGCGGCGGGGACGTGGTCGTCGTCTGCGATGCCTCCCGCCGGGATCTGGCCACCCTGCGCTACACGCGGCACTTCCGCGCACAGAGGGGTCGTCACGGCCAGGGCAAGCAGCGCCAGGGCGCCCGCGGCGAGACCACGCTGATCCCGGTCCCGCCGGGGACCACGGTGGACGGGCTCGCCGGCGAGCGCTTCGACCTGGTCGAGCCCGGGCAGCGCGCCGTGGTCGCCCGCGGCGGCAGCGGCGGGCACGGCAACAAGCGCTTCACCAGCTCCACCCGGCAGGCCCCGCGCTTCGCCGAGAAGGGCCTTGAGGGGCAGTCGGGGTGGATCGAGCTGCGGCTGCGACTGCTGGCCGACGCCGGCCTGGTGGGCCTGCCGAACGCCGGCAAGTCCTCGCTGCTGGGACGGATGACGCGGGCGGCGCCAAAGGTCGGCGACTACCCGTTCACCACGCTTGAGCCGGTGCTCGGCACGCTCGACGCCGACGATCGCCAGCTCGTCCTGGCGGACGTTCCCGGGCTGATCGAGGGGGCGGCGCACGGCGCCGGGCTGGGCGATGAGTTCCTCGCCCACGTCGAGCGCTGCCGCGCCCTCGTCCACGTCCTCGAGCTGGCGCCGCCCGAGGGCTCACCCGCTCCGGAGCGCGCCTACGAGATCGTCCGCTCGGAGCTCGGTTCCTACGGGGCGGGCCTCGACCGGCTTCCGGAGCTGGTGGCGCTCTCGAAGCGGGACCTGCTTCCCGACGACGAGGTCCAGGCCGCGGTCGCCGAGTGGCGGCGCCGGCTCGGCGACTCGGTGCTGGGGGTGCTGGCCGTCTCCGCGCCCACCGGCGCCGGGCTGGCGGAGTTGCGGTTGGCGATCCTGGCGGCCGTCGGCGAGTCGGAGCCGGGGCCGCGAACCGCGCCGGGCGAGCCCGCCGGTGCCGAGTTCGAGGCCGAGCACATCACCTACCGCCCTGCCGCCGAGCAGGGCTACGCGATCGAGCGCGCCCCCGAGGGCGGGTTCCGCGTGCACGGGCGCGGCGTCGAGCTGCTGGTCGCGCGCCACGACCTCTCCAACCACGAGGCGCTCGCCTATCTCGAGCAGCGCCTCGTCGAAATCGGGGTGATCGCGGCGCTTCGCTCGGCGGGCTTCGAGCCGGGCGACGAGGTGCGCGTCGGCGACGAGGTCTTCGAGCTTCACCCCGGCGGCTGAGCGAAGATCACCGCGCCGGCACGGCGCCGCTTCCTACACTCACCGCCCGATGACCGTGGTCGCAAAGCTCGGCTCCTCGATCGTCGCCGACGACGCCGGCGAGGTGCGCGCGGGCGTGCTCGACTCTGTCTGCGAGCAGGTGGCGGGGCTGCACTCGTCGGGCGAGAACGTCGCGCTGGTGACCTCGGGCGCGGTCGCCTGCGGCATGCGGCTGATGGAGCTGAGGCAGCGGCCGCAGGCCGTCGACGAGCTCCAGGCGGCCTCGGCCGTCGGCCAGGGGACCCTGTTTCGCGCCTACGAGGAGCGCCTTGCGGCGGGCGGCGTGCACGCCGCCCAGGTGCTGCTCACCTCGTTCGACATCTCGGCGCGGGTGCACTACCTGAACGCCCGCCAGACGCTGCGGCGGCTGATGGAGTGGCGCGCCGTCCCCGTCGTCAACGAGAACGACACCACGGCCACGGATGAGATCACCTTCGGCGACAACGACTTCCTCTCGGCGCAGGTCGCGATCCTGCTCGGCGCCCGCCTGCTGGTGTTGCTGACCGACACCGCCGGGCTGCACACGGCCGATCCCGCGCTCGACCCCGAGGCCGAGCTGGTCGCGGAGGTGGACGACTTCGCCGTCCTCGGCTCGTACGAGATCGGGCAGCGAACCTCTGCCTTCGGGTCCGGGGGCATGCGCAGCAAGGTGGCGGCCGCCGAGATGGCCAGCGCCGCCGGGATCCCGGTCGTGTTCTGCGACGGCACCGCGCCGGGGACGCTGGCCGCGGCGGCCGCGGGCGAGCCCGTCGGAACCAGGTTCACCCCGCACCCCGAGCGCACGCCCTCGTTCAAGCTCTGGCTGCGCTACGCGAAGCCCAGTCGCGGACGGCTCGTCGTCGACCCCGGGGCGGCGCGCGTCCTCCGCGAGGAGGGCTCGAGCCTGCTGCCGGTCGGAATCACGGCTGTGCAGGGCGAGTTCGCCGCCGGCGACGCGGTCGAGGTCGACTGCGATGGCCAGGTCGTCGGCAAGGGGATCTCGAACTACTCGGCGGCGGAGTTGGGCCGGATCAAGGGCCTGCGCTCCGACCGGGTTCTGGAGCAGATGCCCAACGCCTCCGAGGAGGCGATCCACCGCGACCACTTCGTGCTCACCTGAGCGATCTCGCGCCGGGGCGACGGTACCCTTCGGCTGACCATGGCAACGGCCACCCGCACCGTCGCAGAGGCCTGCGCCGCCGCCAAGCGCGCGGCGGTCGCGCTGGCGCGCGCTGACAGTCCCGCCAAGGATGCCGCCCTGGTGCGGATCGCCGGGCTGCTGGAGGAGCGGGCGGCCGATGTCCTAGAGGCGAACCGGGCCGATCTCGGCGACGAGCGTGCTGCGGGCCTCAGCTCCGCCCTTCGGGACCGGCTGACGCTGACGAAGGAGCGAATCGCCGCGATGGCCGACGGCGTGCGGGCGATCGCAGCCCTGGAGGACCCCATCGGCGAGATCGTCGAAGAACGAACCCTGGCCAGTGGGCTGGAGCTGACCAAGCGCCGGGTCCCGCTGGGCGTCGTCGCCGTGATCTATGAGGCCCGGCCGAACGTGACCATCGACTGCGCCGCGCTGTGCATCAAGTCCGGCAACGCGATCGTGCTCCGCGGCTCGAGCTACGCGGCCCGGTCGAACGGCGCCCTGGCGGCGCTGGCGCGCGAGGGCCTGGTGGCGGCCGGCCTTCCCGAGGAGGGCGTCGAGCTGCTCGACGGCGGGCGCGAGGAGCTGAGCCGGCTGGCCACGCAGGACGGGGTCGTCGACCTGGTGATCCCGCGCGGCGGGGAGGGGCTGAAGGAGGCGCTCAAGGCCGTGGCGACGGTGCCGGTGATGTACGCGGCGGCGGGGAACTGCCACGTTTACGTCCACTCCGACGCGGACCTCGAGATGGCCCGCCGCGTCGCCTACAACGCCAAGGTGGACCGCCCCGGGGTGTGCAACGCGGCCGAGACCCTGCTGGTCAACGAGAGCGTCGCCCCGGCCTTCCTGCCGGACATCCTCGCCGACCTCGCCGGCGCCGGGGTGGAGCTGGTCGGCGACGAGCGAGCCCGGGCCCTCGCCGGGGACGTCGCGGTCGCGGAGGCCGGCGACGAGGACTGGGACACCGAGTACCTCGACCTGAAGATGGTCGTCGGGGTGGTCGACTCGCTCGACGACGCCGTCGACCACGTCAACCGCCACGGCACCGGCCACTCCGAAGCCGTGATCACCTCGAGCACCGAGGCCGCCGAGGCGTTCACCGGCGCCGTCGACGCCGCCGCCGTCTACGTCAACGCCTCCACCCGCTTCACCGACGGCTTCGAGTTCGGGATGGGCGCCGAGATCGGCAACTCCACGCAGAAGCTGCACGCGCGCGGACCGATCGGCCTGCGCGAGCTGACGACCACGAAGTACGTGCTCCGTGGCGACGGCCAGGTCCGGTAGTGGCGATCGGCGTTCTGGGCGGAGCCTTCAACCCTCCCCACATCGGGCACCTGGTGTTCGCGCAGGAGGCGGCGGCGCAGCTCGGCCTCAAGCGGGTGCACCTGGTCCCGACCGGGCGCGCGCCGCACAAGCAGATCGCCGAGGACCCGGGCATGACCACCCGGCTGGAGATGCTTGAGATCGCCGCCGCGGAGAGCCACCTCCTCCACGTCGACCGGATCGAGATCGAGGCCGCGACCCGAAGCGAGCGTTCCTCGTACACCCTCGACACGCTCGAGACCCTGGCGAGCCGTGAGCAGGACCTCGTGCTGCTGATGGGCGCCGACGTCGCCGTTCATCTCGAGGAGTGGCACGAGCCGCGTCGTGTGCTCGAGCTGGCGCGGGTCGGGATCGCCGCCCGCGCGGGGACAGACCTCGACGACGTCGAGGCGGCGCTCGAGCGTCTCGGCGGGAAGCGGCAGGCCGAGGTCGTGAAGATGCCCGGGCTGGAGGTCTCCTCGACCCGGATCCGCCGTCGCGTGGCTCAGGGCCGCCCGGTCCGCTACCTGGTGCCGGACGGAGTCCTCGAGCTGATCGAGGCCGCGGGGCTGTACCGCGGATGAGCGCGCCGGCCGACAACCGGCGCGGGGAGGCCGCGGCCCCCACGGCATCCACGGAGACGCCGTCGTCGGAGGAGCTGGCGCGGCTGGTGGCCAGCATCGCCGACGACAAGCTGGGACAGGACCTGGTCGCGCTCGACGTTCGCGAGCTGGTCGGCTATACCGACTTCCTCCTGATCTGCACCGCCCGCAACGAGCGCCAGGCGAAGGGGATCCACGACGAGGTCTACCAGCGGCTGAAGCACGACCACGGACGGCTGCCGGCGACGGTGGAGGGCGAGACCGAGGCACGCTGGGTGCTGATGGACTACCTCGACTGCGTCCTGCACGTCTTCGTGGAGGAGCTGCGCGAGCGCTACCGCCTCGAGGTCCTCTGGGGCGAGGCTCCGCGCCTCGAGTTGTAGCTTGCCGAGCGTGGATCGAGTGTGCGTGCTCGGAGCGGGCTCGTCGGGCATCGCGGCCTGCCAGGTCCTCGCGGAGCGGGGGATCGAGTTCGACTGCTTCGAGCGCGGCTCCGAGGTCGGAGGCAACTGGCGGTACCAGAACGACAACGGGATGTCGGCCGCGTACAGCTCCCTGCACATCAACACCTCGCGGCGGCAGATGCAGTACGCGGCCTACCCGATGCCCGACGACTACCCCGACTACCCGCACCACAGCCAGATCGCGGCCTACTTCGACGACTACGTGGACCACTTCGGCTTTCGCGAGCACATCCGCTTCCGCACCGAGGTCACGGCGGTCGAGCCCGCGGACGGCGGCGGTTGGCGCGTGCGCTGGCGCGAGCTCGACACGGG